>JBEVDH010000193.1:0-5292 GCA_040514115.1 Comamonas sp.
AAAGCACCACGAGGTGCTCTTGTTTTGCTGCTGCAGCTCCAGGTCCTGGGGAGGTGCAAAGCTACGAAGGTTGGACACTTCGTCAATAGATGGACAAAAGGCCTTGGCTATTTCTAGCCAAGGCCTTGAATCACTGGTCGGAGCGGCGGGATTCGAACTCGCGACCCTCTGCTCCCAAAGCAGATGCGCTACCAGGCTGCGCTACGCTCCGACAAAATGAATTCTAAGGGGGTTTCCCATGCACTTTTTTGAATTTTCAAAAATAATTCAAAAATAATGCCGGGACCACCTTTTTTAGCGGGGCGAAGGGCCCGGGCCGCGGCCGGCCAGGTGGCGGAACGTGATGCGGCCCTTGGTCAGGTCGTAGGGGGACATTTCCAGCGACACCTTGTCGCCGGCCAGGATGCGGATGTGGTGCTTGCGCATCTTGCCGCCGGTGTAGGCAATCAGTTGGTGGCCGTTTTCGAGCGTCACGCGAAAGCGCGAGTCGGGCAGCACTTCCGTGACGGAGCCTTGCATTTCAATCAATTCTTCTTTGGCCATGTTCTCAATCTCTCATTTAAATCTGGGTGGGTGCGCCTGTGCTGGAAGGGCACAGCAACTGCACCGGCCCGTCGGGGCCACTGAAGTGCTGTGCAGGGCAGGCGGTGCAAGCTGCTGCGCTACAGGCGCACAGCGGTCAGAAGGCCGGAAGACGGCTTCATTCGTACAGGCGCGGTGCTGTACGGAATCTCCGAGATTGTAACCCGTGGGCGCTGCGGCTGCTAGGGTGGGGGTGTGATGGCAGACGCCAGCGCGCGCACCAGGTCGGTCTGGGTGATGACGCCGACCAGCCGCTGCTCGCTGTCGACAATCGGCAGATGGTGGTGGCCCCCTGCGGAGAACAGCGGAATCAGCGACATGACCGGCTGGTGCTCGAAGGCGGTCTGTGCCGGCGCGCTCATCAGATCGCCCACCGTCTGTGGCTTTTTGGCACGCATGGTGACGAGCTGGCGCAGGCGCTGGCTCCAGCCTTCGGGCGATTCCAGTGCCGTGGTGCGCATGAAGTCGGAAAACGACAGCATGCCCTGGACCTGATGCCCGGCATCGACGACGGGCAGGTCCTTGATGTTCTTGTGCCGCATCAGCGCCCAGGCTTCGCGCAGCGAGACATCGGCCTCGACGGCCAGCGGCGGCCTGGACATGATGTCGGCGCAGCGCAGGTCGCCCAGCGTGCGCTGGAAGGCGGCGCGGCCGGCGAGGTGCAGCAAACCTTCGAGGTCGGCGCGGCTGATGTCGAGCACCTGGTTGTATTGCTCCAGCGCGGTGTCGAGGTCGGTTTTCTGGAAATGCTGGTCGCTGCTGGCGCGCCGGCGCATGGGATAGGGCTTGCCGGTCGCATGGTTGTAGACAATGGCGCAAGCCAGCAACACCACGATGTTGAACAGCACCGGAAACACCAGCAGCTCGAGGCCGTTGCTGTGCTCGAGCACGACAAAGGCCGCCATGCCCACCCCTGGTGGATGAAAGCAGCGCAGCAGCAGCATGCCGGCGAGCGTCACGCCGACGGCCAGCGCCGCGGCCAAGACCACATCGGGCACCAGCAGGCGGCACAGCGTGGACACCAGCGCCGCCAGCACCGTGCCGCCGAGCACCGGCCAGGGCTGCGACAGCGGGCTTGCCGGCATGCCGTACAGCAGCACCGCGCTGGCGCTGAGCGAAGCGATCATCCACGAATCGTTGCCGCTGCCCGCCCACCACCGGCTCAGGAAACCGGTGATCAGCAGCCCCAGCATGACGCCCAGCACCATGCGCAAGGCCTCCCTGGTGTCGATGCCGACGGGCTGCGGCGTGAGGCGCTGCAGCGCCTGACGCAGGCGGCCGGAGGAAGTGTTCGAAGTGGGGGGGGTGGAAGCAGGCACAGGCAGGAGCGCGAAAGGCGGTGGTCTGCAGCATAGCAAAGGCTGCGGGGCAGGGCTGCTGCGAATGGTCAATGGCGCAAATGCATGGCTAGAATGCCCTGCAAGGGATCCTCTGCATAAATCAGCGCGAGGGCTGGCAGTGCGGATCGGGATGGGATGCAAGGCGCGTTTTGCAGCCAATAGCTGTAGCTATTGGCAAAAAACGCAACGCCGCAGACCGCCCGAGTCCGCGCTGCCATGCACCGCGGGGATTTATGCAGAGGGTCCCTAGCCCCTCGAACCATCTGGAAATCTATCTGTGTCTGATCGCCTCGCCGTGCTTCCCCAATACCTGTTGCCCAAGCAGGCCCTGACGACCCTCATGGGCCGCCTGGCAAGCACGCGTGCGGGTGCGTTGACCACCTGGGTGATCGAGCGCTTCATTGCCCATTACCAGGTCGACATGAGCGAGGCCGAGAACCCCGATCCGGCGAGCTATGACACCTTCAACGCGTTCTTCACGCGCAGCCTGCGCCCGGGCGCGCGGCAGGTGGCCCCGGCCTCGCTGGTCAGCCCTGTGGACGGTGCGGTGAGCCAGCTCGGCGCCATTGCCGGCGACCAGATCTTCCAGGCCAAGGGGCACCATTACTCGACGCAGGCGCTGGTAGGGGGCGACGCCGCGCTCGCGGCGCAGTTCGACAACGGCCATTTCGCGACCATCTACCTCAGCCCGCGCGACTATCACCGCATCCACATGCCCTGCGACGGGCGGCTGCGCGAGATGGTCTATGTGCCGGGCGACCTGTTCTCGGTCAACCCGGTGACGGCGCGCGGCGTGCCGGGGCTGTTCGCGCGCAACGAGCGTGTGGTCTGCGTGTTCGATACCGCCAATGGCCCGTTCGTGCTGGTGCTGGTGGGCGCGACCATCGTCGGCAGCATGGCCACCGTGTGGCATGGCCAGGTCAATCCGCCGCGCAGCGCCGAGATCCGCCGCTGGCAGTATGGCCAGGACGCACCGCTCCTGCGCCAGGGCGAGGAGATGGGGCGCTTCCTGCTGGGCTCCACCGTGGTGGTGCTGCTCCCCAAGGGGCCGCTGATGTTCAACCCCCTGTGGCAAGCCGGCAGCGCCGTGCGCCTGGGCGAGACGCTGGCCGATCGGGGTTAGCGTCCGCAGGCTTGCGCAAGAGTCTGCTGGTCAAGCCCCCCGGTTTGGACATTGGCCGTTCGTCCTTCGACGGGGCCGCCGAGGGGGGCTCGGGACGAACGGATTCTTGCCAATACGGTGGTCAAAGAAACCAGTTGAGCCCTTCCGCGCGCCGCGCGGTGGTGAAGCGCGAAGGCTGCAGGCGCAGTCGCTCGGGCCGCACGGGATCTTCGCGGCCGACCAGATAGACCATCATTTCACGCCGGCGCAGGATGACATGGCTGACGGTTTCGGTGCGTCCGCCCTCCTGGACTTCCACGCCGGGGCGAAACAGCGGCATCTCGAAGCTGAAACTGCGCGCCGATGTCGGCGCACAGGCGCCGGGCACCGCGGATGCGGCGGTGTCAAAGGGATCGGACGCTGCCGCGGCAAAAGCTGCATCGGCCACGTGATCCGGGGAAATGGTGAGGGATTGCATAGGCGCAGTCTGGGCAAATAACTTGGTTATCGGCAGGCTGCGGGGGAAGTTAAGGGCAAATCCGGTCCCCGTGCGCTCAGGACGCGCCGGGATGCTCGACGCCCAGAATCCGGTGCAGCCGCGCGCTGGTCGTGGTGTACTGCAGCGCCACCTTGTCGCCACTGAGCAGCTCCGCCGCGGCAAAGGCCGCAAGCGTCGCTTCATGGAAGGCGCACAGGATCAACCGGCGCTTGGCCGGATAGCTGTTGATGTCGCCCACGGCGTAGATGCCGCGCTCGCTGGTCGAGAAAGTGGCGGCATCGACCAGCAGCTGCTTGCGCTCGATTGCCAGACCCCAGTCGGCAACGGGCCCCAGGCGCGGCGAGATGCCCAGATACACCCAGAGCTGGTCAAGCGCCAGGCGCTGCGGCGCGCCCTGCGGGTCGGTGAGCTGCAGCGCCACCAGGCGGCCGTCCTGCTCCTCGATGGCGTTGATCTGCGCGGCCACCACCTCGACGCGGCCGGCCTCGCGCAGCACCTGCAGCCGCGCAAGCAAGTCCGGGGCGGCCTGGAAGACATCGCGGCGGTGCAGCAGCGTGATGTGGGCGGTGGGTGAAGTCTCGGCGCAGCGCACCGCCGCAGCCACTGCATCCTCGTCGCCGCCATGCACCACGATCCGCTGATCCTCCGATACGACGGGATCCGCGGGGTGGTAGTGCAGCTGGCGGCCCAGATGGGCTTCGATGCCTTCGAGCTTGAGCGTGCGTGGCACGAAGGCGCCGACGCCCGCGGCAATGAACACACAGCGCGCGCGCAGCTGCGTGCCAGCCGTGGTGGTCAGCAGGAAGCGGCCGTCGGCCAGGGTTTCAAGCGCCTGCACCTGCGTGCCCAGGTGCCACTGCGGCGCGATCGGTGCAAGCTGCTTGAGCAGCAACGCGACCAGCTCGCGGCCGGTGCACACCGGAACGCCGGGCACGTCATAGATGGGCTTGTCGGCATAGAGCTCGGCGCACTGCCCGCCCGCATGGGGCAGGGCGTCGACGATATGCGTGGCCAGCCCCTGCAGCCCTAGCTGGAAGGCCTGGAACAGCCCGGCCGGCCCGGCGCCGATCACCACGGCATCGGTGTCCAGGATGGCGGGCGCGGCGCTGTCGGTCATCGGGCGCGGATCAGGCGTCGCAGCGGCTTAACGCTGCAGTTCGGCAATCTTGCCGGGCTTGCCGTTGAAGTCGTCGGCGTCGGGCAGCGGGTTCTTGCGCTTGGTGATGCTTTTCCAGCCAGCCGCCAGCGACAGCTCGGCATTGAGCTTGATGAACGCAAGCTGATCGGGCGGAACATCCTCTTCGGCAAAAATCGCGTTGGCCGGGCACTCGGGGATGCAAACTGCGCAGTCAATGCATTCATCCGGGTCGATGACCAGCATGTTCGGGCCTTCGTGGAAGCAGTCGACCGGGCAGACATCCACGCAGTCGGTGTATTTGCACTTGATGCAGCTCTCGGTGACGATGTGGGTCATCGCGGTTCCTCGCGCGGGTCCATGCACGCAAAGCGTCGCATTATACCGGCGCGCGCCGCGGCGCCGGTGTGCGGCTGAGTCGACGCTGGCCTTAGTCGACTTTGCTTTCGTCGCGGTACATCACCTGGTGGCGCTTTTCGCGCACCCATGCGTCGATCTCCGCGGGCGTCATGTAGTTCGCCGCGTTGAAGCGGTCCCACGACATTATCTGCGGGAGGGTTTTCTTCCAGCGCTTGTACGGCGCCTTCGCAGGCGGCCCGAAACAGAAGATGTCGATGACCGCGAGGTCGTCGGG
>JBEVDH010000240.1:0-7639 GCA_040514115.1 Comamonas sp.
CGACCCTCAAATACGCAGCGGTTCGGCCTATTGCAGCGCAACCCATTGCATCGGCGCAGCCAGAAGGGGCAGGGCTGTGGCAAAGCCTCGAGCCCCACGAAGTCCCCTGAACACCCTACCCCCGCAGCGCCCCCGCCGCCTCCTGCGCCCCCATGGCCAGCGCGCAGTCCAGCGCCGTGGCGCCCTGGGCGTCTCTCGCGTCGACGTTGGCGCCGCGGGCGATCAGCAGTTGCATGATGTCCAGGCGGTTGAACATCGCCGCGAACATCAGCGGCGTGCGGCCGTCGGGCGAGGGAGTGTCCACATCGGCGCCATGGCCCAAAAGCAGTTCGGCCATCGCCAGATCACCCTTGAAGGCCACACCGGCCAGCGGCGCCAGGCCGCGCAGATTGGCCAGCGCGGCATCGGCGCCATGCCGCAGCAGCAGCGCGGCCGCGTCCGCATGGCCGTGGTAGCTGGCCAGCATCAGCAGGCTGTCGCCCTGGGCGTTGCGCAGATCGGGGGCCAGGCCAGCAGCCAGCCATTGGCCGAGGCTTTCGGCATCGCCGCTGCGTGCGGCATCGAACACCTTGTCGGCAAAGGCCAGCGTCGCATCGTCGAGGTCTGCGGGCGCGGGGGCGTCGGATTGGGAGTTTTGCAGCGTCATGCCGACCAGTTTAGGCAGACCGGCACCGTCCGTGGTTTGGAAATCTGGATGAAGCAGATTGCCAAACTCGATCAGGCCGGCAAGCGCGCCATCGCCATCGCTGCGGCCGCCGTGCGTGTCTCCACGCCCAGCTTGGCGTAGATGCGCTCCAGGTGCTTTTTCACCGTCGCCGGGCTGGAGCCAACGATATCGGCGATATCGCGGTTGATCTTGCCCTGGGCCAGCCAGTACAGCACCTCGGCTTCCTTGCCGGTGATGCCAAATCCCTGGCGCAGGGTCTCGCGCGCCGCGAGGTCCGACTCCTCGCGCATCACCAGCAGCAGCTCGCCCTCGTCGGCCTCGGGTGAAGGCGGGTGCAGGCGCAGCACGACGGGCCCATGCCCGTGATCGAAGGTCCAGCGCGGCGGCTCGAGCTGCAGCGCCAGCGTCGGCTGCTGGCGCTGGATCCAGGCCGTGATGTCATCGGGCAGCGTGGCGCGCAGGCCTCCGAGCCCGAGGTGGCGGCGCAGCAGTTCGCGCGCCAGCGGGGTCTGCCAGAGCACGCGGCCGTCGGTAATGCGCACCGTGAGGCTGGCGTAGCCAAACGCATCGAGCGCGCTGCGCGCCTGCACCGCCTGCTGCTGCTGGGCGCGCGCGCGCCGCGCCGTGCCCAGGTGCACGCCCATGCGCGCGAGCACCTCGGCGGGCTTGATCGGCTTGGTGACATAGTCGACGCCGCCCGCGGCCAGCGCGGCAATCAGGTGCTCGGTCTCGGTCAGGCCGGTCATGAAGACAATGGGAATGGCCGCCGTGTGCGGGTCGGCCTTGAGCCGGCGCGCGACTTCGAAGCCGTCCATGCCGGGCATCAGCGCATCGAGCAGCACGATGTCGGGCAGCGCCTGCGCGGCGCGCGCGAGCGCGGCCTCGCCGTTGGTCGCCACGAGCACGATGTAGCCGGCGGCATCGAGCGCGTCATGCAGCATCGCCAGGTTGTCGGGCACGTCGTCGACGATCAGCACCAGGCTGGCGTCACGCGTGGGCGAGGGGGAAAAATCCATCATCAAGCCTTGTCATTCAATTGCGCGGCAAATAATTGCGTGGCAATCGCCTCGAACTGGAACTGCTGCGCCTGCGCCTGCATGCGCTGCCACACGGGCGCGGCCCGCGGATGGTCCTGCGCCAGCTGCGTGAGCGCCTGCACCACGCCGCGCATGTAGCCCCATTCGAGGGCCTGGCGCAGCGCCTCGAACGCCGGCGCGGGCACGTCTTCGAGACCGGCCTCGGCCTCCACGGGAGCGGCCGGCGCAGGCACCGCCACGGGCGCGCTGCGCCAGACCAGCTCCAGCCGGTCTTCGAGCCACTGCAGCAGCTCGCTGTGGCGCACCGGCTTGACCAGGAAGTCCTGCGGCCGGATGCCCACGTCATTGGGCATTTCGCGGTCAAAAGCGTTGGCCGAGACAATCGCGCAGGCGACTTCGCCCAGCGGCATCTGGCGCAGCTGGCGCAGGCATTCCCAGCCGTCCATGCCCGGCATCGCCAGGTCCATGAAGATCGCATCGGGCCGGTACCCCGCGGCCAGCAGCGCCAGCGCCTCGGCGCCGTGGGCCGCGTGCTGCAGCGCAAAGCCCAGCGGCACCAGCAGCTGCGCCAGCAGCTCGCGGTCGGCCTCCTCGTTGTCGACCACCAGCAGCCGGCGCGTCGCGCCCAGATAACCCACGGGGCGCGGCGCGGCGGGCAGCGCAGCAGGCCCGCGCTCGAGCGAGGGCAGGAACAGCCGGATATGGAAGGCCGCGCCCTGCGCCGGCTGGCTGCTCACCGTGAGCGCGCCGCCCATCAGTTCGGTCAGCATCTTGGCCATCGTCAGCCCCAGCCCCGCGCCCGCGCTGGACTGCGCGCCGGAGCCGCGCGCGAAGGGCTCGAAGACCTGCGCCTGCTCATCCGCGCTCAGGCCCGGGCCGGTGTCGATGACCGACACATAGGCCATCTGCCGGCTGTGGCGCACGCGCAGGGTGACTGCGCCGCGCGCCGTGAACTTGATCGCGTTGCCCAGCAGATTGAACAGGATCTGGCGCAGGCGCTTTTCATCGGTGCGCACCCATTCGGGCAGCGTGCCCTCGGGCTCGTAATGGAACGTGAGGCCCTTGGCCGCGGCCTGGAGCTCGAACATGCCGGCCATCTCCTGCAGGCCCGCGGCAAACTGCATCGGCTGCACCTGCAGCGCGAGCTTGCCCGACTCGATGCGCGCGATGTCCAGCGTGCCTTCGATCAGCGACAGCAAATGCTCGCCGCCGCGGCGGATCACGGCCACGGCCTGGCGCCGGTGCGGCGGCACCTCTGCGTCCTCGCCCATCAGCTGGGCATAGCCCAGGATGCTGTTGAGCGGCGTGCGCAGCTCGTGGCTGATCGCGCTGATATAGCGGCTCTTGGCCTGGTTGGCGAGATCGGCCGCGCGGCGCGCATCCTCGGCCACGGTGCGCGCATCTTCGGCCGCGCGCCGCGCCTGCTGCAGCTGGCCGTCGGTGGCGCGGTGCAGCGCGATCTCGCGCACCAGCAGCCCGGTCTGGCGGTTCGACTCCTGCTGTGCGACCTTGCGGCTGTGCTGCGCCAGCACCAGCCACCAGGCAACGACGCCGGAGACCAGCAGCAGGCCCACGCCGACCTTGAGCAGCACCGCCCCCACCACGGCCTCGGCCCCGGGCAGCGCATGGGCCGACAGGCTGCGCGCCAGCGTCTGCAGCTCCAGCAGATACAGCAGCCCGGTCGCCGCGCCCAGCGTCGGCACGATCAGCAGCATCAGCAGGACGTAATGCAGCAGCCCCTTGTCGAGCAGGCGCCACAGGCGCTGCGGCAGCAGCCGGCGCGCCAGCGCGCGCCACTGCACGGCCAGGTGCGCCTGGGGCCGGCACAGGTCGCCGCAGCGCGCATCGAGCGTGCAGCACAGCGAGCAGATGCCGCCCTGGTAGGCCGGGCAGTGCACCATGTCGGGCGCCTCGTATTCGCGCTCGCAGACCACGCAGCGCTGCACGCGCAGTGGCGCTCCAGCGCAGGCCGGCGCCGCGGGCATGGGCACGAGGTAGTAGCGCCCGCGCGTCCACCAGGCAATCAGCGGCGAGGTGACCAGCGCCACGCCCATCGCGATCAGCGCCGAGAACGCCTGCGCCAGCGGGCCGAACGCGCCCAGGTGCGCGGCCACCGACAGCAGCGACGACAGCGCCATCGCGCCCACGCCCACCGGGTTGATGTCGTAGAGCCGCGCGCGCTTGAACTCGATGCCGCGCGGCGACCAGCCCATGGGCTTGTTGATCACCAGGTCGGCCACCACCGCCATGATCCAGGCAATCGCCAGGTTCGAGTACAGCCCCAGCACCTCGCCCAGCGCGCGGAACACGTTCATCTCCATCAGCATGAACGCGATCAGCGTGTTGAACACCACCCACACCACGCGGCCGGGATGGCTGTGCGTGATGCGCGAGAAGAAGTTGCTCCAGGCCAGCGACCCGGCATAGGCATTGGTCACGTTGATCTTGAGCTGCGACAGCACGACAAACAACGCCGTGGCCGCCACCGCCCAGCCGTAGTCGGGAAACACATAGTTATAGGCCGCCAGGTACATCTGGTTCGGGTCCACCGCATGCTCGGACGGCACCGCCTGCGAGATCGCGAGATAGGCCAGCAGCGCGCCGCCGAGCATCTTCGCCACGCCCAGCAGCACCCAGCCCGGCCCGCCGAGCATCACCGCGCCCCACCAGCGCCAGCGGTTGGCGCGTGTGCGCACCGGCATGAAGCGCAGGTAGTCGGCCTGCTCGCCCATCTGCGTGATCAGTGCAATGCCCACCGTCAGGCCTGCACCAAACAGAGGCAGACTGAAGGCCGCCGTCTGGCCGCCCAGCAGCGCCTGCGCACCGGGATAGTGCAGCACCTCTGAAAACACCCCAGGCTGGTGCATCGCCACAAACACGAAAGGCACGATCAGCATCAGCAGCCACAGCGGCTGGGTCCACACCTGCAGCCGGCTGATCGCCGACACGCCATGCGTGACCAGCGGAATCACCACCAGCGCGCAGATGAGATAGCCCCAGCGCGGCGGAATGTCGAGCGCGAGTTCGAGCGCATAGGCCATCACCGCGGCCTCGAGCGCGAAGAAGATGAAGGTGAAGCTCGCGTAGATCAGCGAGGTGATGCTCGAGCCGATGTAGCCAAAGCCCGCGCCGCGCGTGAGCAGGTCCATGTCCACGCCGTGGCGCGCCGCGTAGACGCTGATCGGCAGGCCCGCGGCAAAGATGATCAGCCCGGTGCAGACGATGGCCCAGAAGGCATTGAGGAAGCCGTACTGCACCAGCAGCGTCGCGCCCACGGCTTCCAGCACCAGGAACGAGGCCGCGCCAAACGCCGTGTGCGCCACGCCCCACTCCGACCAGCGGCGCGCGCGCTGCGGCGTGTAGCGCAGCGCATAGTCCTCGAGCGTCTCGGTCGCGACCCAGCGGTTGTAGTCGCGGCGCACCTTCACCACGCGCTGCTGCGCTGGCGCGGCAGGCGCAATGTCGGTCTCGGGGGCGGGTGAAATCTGGTCCATGGCGGCAAAGCTGCGTGCAGCTTCTGTGCCATGTCGCGGCGCCCATGCATCCTGCTTAACTCACATGGCACGCACCTTGCTGCAAATCCTCCATCTGCACCGTCCCCGCCCCCACGCCATGGAACTCACCCCGCGCGAAAAAGACAAGCTGCTTCTGTTCACCGCGGCCTTGCTGGCCGAGCGCCGCAAGGCCCGGGGCCTGAAGCTCAACTACCCCGAGTCCGTGGCGCTGATCAGCGCCGCCGTGATGGAGGGCGCGCGCGACGGCAAGACCGTGGCGCAGCTGATGAGCGAAGGCCGCACGGTGCTCACGCGCGCCGACGTGATGGACGGCATCGCCGAAATGATTCCCGACATCCAGGTCGAAGCCACCTTCCCCGACGGTACCAAGCTGGTCACCGTGCACGACCCCATCGTCTAACCCCTTCCCAGCCACCGCCATGCAAATCAAGCCCCTGATTGCCACCGCCGCCGCGGCCCTTGCCGCGCTGCCGCTTTCCGCCCTGGCCCACCCCGGCACCGAGGCCGGCGGCCATCACCACTTTCTCGACGCCACGCTGCACGCCCTGGCGCACCCGTTCACGGGCGCCGACCACCTGGCGGCCATGGTCGCCGTCGGCGCCTGGAGCGCGCTCACCGTGCGCCCGGCCTGGCGCGCGCCCGCGGCCTTTGTGGCGCTGCTCGTGGCCGGTGCGCTCGCGGGCTTCGCGGGCCTGCAGCTGCCCGGTGTCGAGCCGATGATCGCGGCCTCGGTGCTGGTGCTGGGCTTGTTGCTGGCACTGCAAAAGCAGATGCCCTGGGGCGCGGCCGCGACGCTGGCCGGCGTATTCGCGTTCTTCCATGGCGCGGCGCACGGCTATGAACTCGCGGGCGACACCGGCCTGGCGGCCGTGGGCGCCCTTGCGGGCATGGCCGTTGGATCGGCGGTGCTGCATCTGGCCGGCATGCTGCTGGGGCGTGCCGTGCTGCAGCGCCACCGCCTGCTCACCGCCATTGCCGGCGCCGGCACCGCCGCGCTGGGCGCATTCATGCTGACCCGTCTGGCCTGAAGGAGCATTGCCCATGGTGCCCGGTGAACTGATACTCGACGCGGGCGAACACGCCCTCAACACAGGCCGCCGCTGCACCACGCTGCTGGTGCGCAACGCCAGCGACCGGCCGATCCAGGTCGGCTCGCACTACCACTTTGCCGAAACCAATGCGGGCCTGGCCTTCGACCGCGCCGCGGCCCATGGCATGCGGCTGAACATCGCCAGCGGCATGGCCGTGCGCTTCGAGCCCGGCCAGCAGCGCACCGTGGAGCTCGTCGATTTCGCGGGCGAGCGCCTGGTGTACGGTTTTCGCGGCCTGGTTCAGGGCGCGCTCGACAAACAGCCCGGAGAGCACTGAGATGGCCAAGATGGAACGCCGCGCCTACGCGGAAACTTTCGGCCCGACAACGGGTGACCGCGTGCGCCTGGCCGACACCGAGCTGCTGCTCGAAGTCGAGCGCGACTACACGCTCGCCGCGGGCAGCTATGGCGAAGAAGTGAAATTCGGCGGCGGCAAGACGATTCGCGACGGCATGGCGCAGAGCCAGAAAAGCCGCGCCGAGGGCGCCATGGACACGGTGCTGACCAATGCGCTGATCGTCGACCACTGGGGCATCGTCAAGGCCGACATCGGCTTGAAGGGCGGGCGCATCGTCGCCATCGGCAAGGCCGGCAACCCCGACACCCAGCCCGGCGTCGACATCATCATCGGCCCGGGCACGGAAATCATCAGCTGCGAAGGCATGATCGTCACCGCCGGCGGTGTCGACACCCACATTCACTTCATCGCGCCGCAGCAGATCGAGGAAGCGCTGACCAGCGGCATCACCACCATGATCGGCGGCGGCACGGGCCCGGCCACCGGCACCTTCGCGACCACCTGCACGCCCGGCCCCTGGCACATGGAGCGCATGCTCCAAGCCGCCGATGCGTTCCCGATGAACCTGGGGTTTCTGGGCAAAGGCAACACCAGCCTGCCCGCGGGCCTGCACGAGCAGATCGACGCCGGCGCCATTGGCCTGAAGCTTCACGAGGACTGGGGCAGCACGCCCGCGGCCATCGACAACTGCCTGAACGTGGCCGAGGCCACCGATACCCAGGTGGCCATCCACACCGACACGCTCAATGAAAGCGGTTTCGTCGAAGACACCGTTGCCGCCTTCAAGGGCCGCACCATCCACACCTTCCATACCGAAGGGGCAGGCGGCGGGCATGCGCCCGACATCCTCAAGGTGGTGGGCCTGCAGAACGTGCTTCCCAGCTCCACCAACCCGACACGGCCCTACACCATCAACACGCTCGACGAACATGTCGACATGCTGATGGTCTGCCACCACCTCGACCCGTCCATTGCCGAAGACCTGGCCTTCGCCGAAAGCCGCATCCGCAAGGAAACCATCGCCGCCGAGG
>JBEVDH010000039.1:0-4385 GCA_040514115.1 Comamonas sp.
GCCCAGACGCCCTACCCTGAACATCCCGTCAAGCTGATCGTTCCATGGCCCGCGGGCGGCGGCACGGATGCGGTGTCGCGGCATGTCGCGGCCGCCGTGGGCTTGCAGCTCAAGCAATCGTTCGTCGTGGACAACCGTCCCGGCGTCAACGGCATGCTGGGCACCGAGGCGCTGGCGCGCGCCCAGCCCAATGGCTACACGCTGGGCATCGCCTCGGTGGAAACGCATGCGATCAATCCGCATGTCTACAAGAAGGTCGGCTACCACGCGGGCAGGGACTTCACCCCGGTGGCCTGGGTCGGACAGTTTCCCTATGCCATGGCAGTGCGCCCGGGGCTGGAGGTGCGCGATGTCGCCGGGCTGGTCGCCCTGGCCAAGGCCCAGCCGGGCAAGCTCAGCTACGCCTCCTGGGGCGTGGGCAGCTCCTCGCAGATTGCTTTCGAGATGTTCAAGCAGGCCGCGAAGATCGATCTGCTGCATGTGCCGTTCCAGGGCGCGGCACCGGCCATCACCGCGCTGGCCTCGAACCAGGTCGATGTGCTGATGATCCCGCTGTCGGTCGCCATGCCGCAGCAGCAAGGTGGCCGACTGAAGCTGCTGGGCCTGGCCTCTGCCAGGCGCCTGCCGGCGGCGCCCGATCTCGCGACGCTGGCCGAGCAGGGCTTCGCGATCGAGGGCGGCACCTGGCTGTCGGTCATGGGGCCGCGCGGTCTGGCGCCAAGCGTGGTCGCGCAGCTGAACAAGGCGGTCAATGCCGCGCTCGAGACCCCCGAGCTGCGCACCACGCTGACCAAGCTCGGCGTGGAACCGCTGGCCACCTCCCCGGAAGGCGTGCAGACACGCATCCAGGCCGAGTCGGAGCGCTGGAGCGCGGTCATCAAGACCGCCGGTATTCAGCTCGACCAGTAGGTTGCCCGCGATGCAGCACACCACCACCGCCGAAACCTTGAGCCGCCAGACCGTGCGCCTGCTGCTGCAGCGCATGGCACCGGGGCGCATTCCCGCGTCCATCCGCCACCAGATGCGCCAGCACATTGCCGATGCCGTGGCCATCGGCCTTGCCGCCACGCGCTGCCAGCCCCTGGCGCAGCAACTGGGCGACGCCATGACCATGGGCGCGCACGGCGGCGCCTGCGGCGTGCTTGGCAGCGCGCAGCGCCATGCGCCCAGCCTGGCGGCGTTCACCAACGCGGCGCTGATCCATACGCTGGATTTCGACGACATCCACGATGCCGCGCGGCTGCATCCGACGGCCGTGACCTTGCCCGCGGCCCTCGCAGCGGCCGATCTCGTCGGCGCGCCGGGCGCGCAGGTGCTCAGTGCCGTGGCGCTGGGCAACGAGCTGCTGTGCCGCCTGGGCGTGATGTACTCCCCCATGGGCAGCGGCCCGGGCGCCGACTGGTTCCTCACCCAGCTGTTCGGCTATTTCGGCGCGGGGCTGAGCGCCGCGCTGGTGCTGGGCCTCGACGAAACGCAGATCGTTTCCACGCTGGGGCTTGCCTACATGCAGGCCGCGGGCGGCAAGGAGGCGGGCTTTGGCGTGGGCGCCACGGGCCGCAGCATCTATCCTGCGTTTGCGGCCATGGGCGGCGTGACCGCGGCCCTGCTGTCGCGCGCCGGCGTGCGCGGGCCCGAGACGGCGCTTGACGGGGCCGCGGGGCTGTTCCGCATCTACCTGGAAGCGCCGCCGAGCGCGGCGCAGCGGGCGCTGCTGCTGGCGCCCGACGGCTGGCAGTGCGCGGCCACGCAGATCAAGCCCTGGCCCAGCTGCCGGCTCTCGCACCCCTATGTCAGCGCGGCCCTGGCGCTGCGCGCGCAGCTGCAGGGAGCGGGCGTGCAGCGCATGGTCGTGGCAGTGAATGCATCGGCGGCCAAGCTGTGCGCGCCGCTTGCCGACCGGCGCCACCCGCGCACGCTGCAGGACGCCAAATACAGCGTGCCCTTCATGACCGCGTTTGCACTGGTCCATGGCGCCGTCGACCTCGATCTGCTGCACCTGGATGCGCTGGTCGACCCGGCCGTGCTGGCCGTGGCCGACACCATCGACATCGCCGAAACGCTACCCGATCGGCCGGGGCATCCACCCGCAGTGATCGACGCCGTCACCACGGACGGCCGCCAGCTCCGGGTCAGCGCCGAAAACTTCGATCTGGACGAAGCCGGCGTGCGCGCCAAGTTCGACGCCTGCCTCGCGCATGCGGGACGGGCTGCGCAGGCCGACGCGTTATGGCGGCGGCTGGCCGATCTCGAAGCGCAGCCCCACCTGGATTTCCTGTTCGATGGTGCCGCCGCCCAGCGGTGACGTGCCCAGCCGCTTTCCACCACCAGAGAGACAAGCATGCAAAAACAAAAGATTGCCCGGCACACCCTCGGCGCGCTCGTGGCCACGCTGTGGAGCGCCATGGCGCTGGCGCAGGCCGGCTACCCCAGCAAACCCATCAAGCTCATCGTGCCGTTCGCGGCCGCGGGCAGCACCGACATCATGGCGCGCGGGCTGGCCGTTGCGCTGTCACGCGAGCTCGGACAACCCGTGGTGGTCGACAACCGTCCCGGCGCCAGCGGCAACATCGGCGCCGAAGCCGTGGCCAAGGCCGCGCCCGATGGCTATACGCTGCTCTACACCTCGACCAACCTCACGGCCAACCCCGCGCAGATGCACGTGCCTTTCGACGTGGTGCGCGATTTCGCGCCGATCTCGCGGATTGCCTTCCTGCCGCTGGTGCTGATCAGATCCGCCAAGGTGCCGGCCAACTCGGTGCCCGAGCTGGTGAACCTGGTGCGGGCCGCGCCGGGCAAATACAACTTCTCGTCGAGCGGCACGGGCGGCGCGCCGCACATGGCGGGCGAGATGTTCAAGTCGGCTGCGGGCCTGGAGATGACCCATGTGCCCTACAACGGCGCCGGCCCCGCGCTCAACGATGTCGCGGCCGGCCTGGTGCAGCTGACGTTCACCACCTATACGTCGGCCCAGGCGCTGCTCAAGACCGACAAGGTCGCGGCCGTGGCGGTCGCAGGCAAGCGCCGCCTGGACGTGCTGCCGCAGGTGCCGACCTTCGAGGAAGGCGGCATGCACGGCCTGGAGATGGGCACCATGAATGGGCTGCTGGCACCGGCGAAGACGCCGCCGGCAGTGATCGAGAAGCTCTACGCCGCCGTGCAGCGCGCCGCGCAGCGCCCCGACTTCAAGGCGCAGATCCTGGACCAGGGGGCGGACCTGCTGATCGAGGACCCGGCCCGGTTCGGCGCCTATATCCGCGCCGATGTGCAGCGCTGGAAGGAGTTGAGCGAGCGCACCGGTACCGCCAAGGCACCGTGACGCCACGCGGCTCAGGCCGCGGCCGCATCCAATTCCTCGATCAGCAGCGGCAGCAGCGCCTGCCACTCGGCCACGACGCCGACCTCCGCATGCGCGAAAATCGACGCCGCCGGGTCCTTGTTGATGGCAATGATCCGGCTGTCAGAGGACACCCCCGCGAGGTGCTGGGGCGTGCCCGAAATGCCCACCGTCAGGTAGATCCTCGGACTGACGAATTTCCCCGACTGGCCAATTTGCCGCGCCACCGGCACCCAGCCCGCATCCACCGTCGGCAGGCTGCCGCCCAGCGCCGCGCCCAGCTGGCCGGCAATGCGCCCCAGCAGCGCAAAGCCGGCCTCGCCCTGCATGCCCCGGCCGCCGCTGACCACCAGACGCGCGCCTTCGAGCGCGGGCATCCGGTCGGCCGATTCAACCCGTGTCGTTGCCGGCACCGGTGGCAATGCGACGCTCAACAGAGCCTGCATTGCCTCAGGTTGCACTTCGGGCCCTGCCGCCGCGCCCGCGGCGCCGGGGCGCCAGGTCGCCACGCAATGCGTCTCGGCGCTGGTCAGCTGCAACGCCACACGCCCGCCGTATGCCGTGCGCACGGCGCGCACTTCGCCCTCGCACAGCGCGATATCGGCGCAGCGCCCCAGCGACACGCCCTGCAGATGGGCTGCGAGCCGCGCAGCGCACTCCTCGCCCAGGGGCCCCTGCGGCAGCAGCACCAGCGCGGGGCCGGCAATGCCCGCGACTTCGAGCGCCTGCAGGAACAGCGGCACCAGGCGATCCGCATCCACGCGCTCGAGCTGCGGGTGCGACAGATCCCACCAGCGGCGCGGGGCCAGGGGCACGGGCGCCGGCAATGCCTGCGCTGCCAGCGGGGCAGCGTCGCTGCGGCGCAGCGCCAGCACATCGAGGCTGCGGCCCTGCGCGAGCACGGCGGCGGCCGCCAGCAGATGGTCGAAAGAGTCGCCGGGCTCGGCCGGAGGCAGCAATACGGCGATACGTCGGGAAGTCGTCATGCGGGTTCTCCAGAGGCCAAAAGCAAGGTGGCGAGCGCGCGGGCCTGGGCGGCAGCGTCGCCGTC
>JBEVDH010000129.1:0-10453 GCA_040514115.1 Comamonas sp.
TCGCCGGCCAGCATGAAGAACGGCACCGCCAGCAGCGGAAAGCTGTCGGCGCCGCCAATCAGGTTCTGCGCGAGGATCTGCGGATCGAACAGGTCCAGATGCCACATCAGCGCGACACCGCTGGCGAGCAGCGAGAACGCGATCGGAATGCCCATGGCCATCGCCAGCAGCAGGGCCCCGACAAATACAAAGATCGTCATTTCTCGCCTTTCCTATGCGCGCTCGCATCCACGGCAGTGGCCGCCACGGCCTCGGCCGCGAGGATCTGCTGCAGCTGCACCGCTTCTTCCGATTCCTGCACCATGACCAGTTCGGCCTCTTCCATCTGCCCGCTCAGCAGCCGCCACAGGTCCAGCAGCAGCAAAAAGCCCGCGCAGACCGCGAACACGACGCAGGAGAGATAGACGATGGCCATCGACGCGCCAGTGGTGGGCGCCGTGACATCCCAGTTGATGCGCGCCTGCGCGATGCTGCCCTGCAGCAGCAGCCACAGGATGAAGAGCATCAGCACATGGCCCAGCGCCAGGCAGATCTTCTTGCCCCAGGCCGGCAGCCGCTGCACCACCATGTCGACGCCCAGATGCCCGTGCTCGCGCAGTGCGACGATGGCGCCGAGAAAGGTCATCCAGATGAAGAGCCAGCGCGACACCTCCTCCGACACCGTGATGCCCGAGTTGAAGAGGTAGCGCAGCACCACGTTGCCGAAGACCAGCACCACCATCAGCGCCAGCATCGCGGCAATCACCGCTTCGAGGCCGCGGCAGGCCCGGTCGATCCAGCGCGTCATGCATGTCCCCCGGGCAGGCATCACGCCTGGGCTTCGCGCAGGCTCTCGACCAATGCGCGCAGCCCGGCGAGATAGGAGTGCGGGCCAAACCCCTGCACCGTGGCCTTCACGGCGGGCGAGATGATCGAGTGCACGCGCCAGGCCTCGCGCGCCGCGATGTTCGACATGTGCACCTCGATCACCGGGAACGGCATGGCCTTGATCGCATCGTGCAGCGGCACGCCATGCTGCGTGAGCCCGGCCGGGTTCACCAGCGCGCCCTGCGCGCTGTCGATGTTGGCGTGCAGGAAATCGATCAGCACGCCCTCGTGGTTCGACTGGATGATGTCCAGCGTCACGTCCAGCTCGCGTGCGAGCTTTTCGAGCCGTTCGTTGATCTGCGCCAGCGTCGTGGTGCCGTAGATATGCGGTTCACGCCGACCGAAGAGGTTCAGATTGGGACCGTTGAGAACAAGAATTTTCATGGCTGCTGCCTGGTTCACTTGCGGATGCGGGCCAGCTCGTCGTTGTAGAGCTTGACGATGGCGGGGTCATAGGTCGCGGCAAAGCGGTCGATCACGGGCTTGGCGATCTGCTGCATGCGCTTTTGCTCGGCGGGCGCCACTTCGTTGTATTGCAGCCCCTTGGCCTGCAGCTCGCCCACGGCTTTTTGCGCGGCGGCGCGGCTGACCTGGCGCTGGTAGCCGCGCGACTCGTTGGCGGCGTCGTTCATCATCTTCTGCTCGGCGGGCGTGAGCTGGTCCCAGAACTTCTTGCTGACCAGCACGATGTTGGCGGCGTAGACATGGTTGGTGGCGCTGACGAACTTCTGCACCTCGAAGAACTTGTTCGACAGGATCACGGCAAACGGGTTTTCCTGGCCGTCGACGGCGCGCGCTTCCAATGCACCATAGAGCTCGGCAAAGGGCATGGGCACGGGGTTGGCCTTGAATGCCTTGAAGGTTTCCAGGAACACCGGGTTGGGAATGACGCGCAGCTTCAGGCCGTCGAAGTCCTCGGGCTTGGTGATCGCGCGCTTGCTGTTGGTGACGTTGCGGAAACCCAGGTCCCAGTAGCCCAGAGCGACCAGCCCTTTCTCGGGCAGCTTGGCGATCAGCGCCTGGCCCAGCGGGCCGTCAAGCAGCGCATCGGCCTGCGCGTAGCTCGAGACCGCAAACGGGAAGTCGACCAGGCCGAATTCCTTAACGATGCCGGCCAGCGAGGTCGTGGCCGGCGCCGACATCTGCTGCACGCCGCCTTGCAGCGCGGACTGCTGCTGCATCTCGTTGCCCAGCTGCGACGCCGGGAATTCCATGACCTTCATCTTGCCGCCGCTCTTGGCCGCAAGGATCTCGCCAAAGCGCTTGACGCCGAAGCTCACCGGATGATCGGCGTTGTTCAGGTGACCGAAGCGGATCACGCGCTCTTGCTGCGCAGCGGCAGGCAAGGCAAGAAGCAGGGACAGGCCAGCGGCCAGTGCAAGGCGGGCAGGAATGCGCATGAAACACCTCCAGGAAAAGATTCAAGGGCGTGGGCGGCAAGCCGTCCAACGACTGGAACCAATACTATGAAAAAGTGGAAACTCATTCCACAGTAGAAACCCTTTATCATTTATCAACGATTTCCCGTACAAAGATCGGCAGATGGCACCCGCCTGCCCCTGAAGAAAGCCTTGCCATGAGCAACATCCTCGAACGCAGTTTCAAAGTCCTCGAGCACCTTGCCGCCCATCCCGAAGGAAAAGCCCTGTCGGCGCTGGCCACCGAACTCGAGATGCCGCTGAGCGCCACGCACCGGCTGCTGGCCGAGCTCAGCCGCTGCGGCTATGTGCGCCAGGAGCACAGCCAGGGCAACTACATGCTGACGATCAAGCTGGTCTCGCTGGGCCTGGGTTTTCTCAGCGCCAGCGGCATCGTCGACATTGCCCAGCCGCTGCTCGACCGCCTGGCCATGGAGTCGGGCGAACTGGTGCGGCTGGGCGTGGTCGATGGCGATGCACTGACCTTCGTGGCCAAGTCCCAGGGCGCGCTGCGCGGGCTGCGCTATGACCCGGACATGGGGCTGTCGGTCAATCTGTCATGCAGTGCCGCGGGCCATGCGTGGCTCGCGACCATGAGCGACGAACAGGCGCTGGCGCTGGTCTCGCAGCAGGGCTTCGGCCAGCCCGAGGATTACGGCCCGAAAGCTCCGACCACGGTCAAGGCGCTGCTGGCGCACCTCGAAGCCACGCGCCTGCACGGCTTCAGCCGCATCGTCGAGGTATTCGCGCCGGGCATGAGCGCGATGGCCGCGCCGATCCGCCGTGGCAACGGCCCGGTGATCGGCGTCGTGACCATTGCCGGGCCGCTGATGCGCCTGACCGAGGAACGCATGGAGTCGCTGGGGCCGGCGCTGCTGCAGACGACGCAGGAGCTGGCGCAGACGAGCAGCGGGTCGGCGTTGTTGAAAAATCGGGGGTGAGGTCGGCTCCAAGGGTCGGGCATTTTCCTATCTGTCGTGGGGGCCGTCCATGGTTCGACATGGCTCACCACGAACGGTGTTTACGTTCGCCCTGAGCCTGCCTGGCCGGCCGCGTCGAAGGGTGGACGGCCAGCCCTCAAGCCATGCTGACTCACCCCCGCACCGCCTGCCCAAGTTGCGCGCACGCCATCCCGCCCAAGGTCCTGCATACCTCCTCCATCTCCCTGGTCACAGGATGCGTACAAGCCAGCCGCAGGCAGTGCGCATACCGCCCCGAATTGGAGAACATGCTCCCCGGCGCGATGCGAATACCCTGCGCCAGCGCCTCTTCAAACAGCGCGGCGCTGGAAAATCCCTCGGGCAACTCCAGCCACAGGCATAGCCCGCCGGGCGGCAGGCCCAGGCGCGTACCAAGCGGGAAGTACCGTGCCACCAGCGCCGCCATGCCTTCGCGCTGGCGGCGCAGCTGCTGCTTGAGTTTCGCGAGGCTGCGCAGGTGGGTGGGCGAGCCCAGCACCTGCGCGACGATCAGCTGCCCCAGCGTCTGCGTGTTGCGGCTTTGGGCGAACTTGAGCATCTGCACGCGCCCATGCCAGCGCCCGCCATTCATCCAGCCCTGGCGCAGCCCCGGCGCAAGGCTCTTGTTGAAGGCCTGGCAGTAGATGACCTGGCCCGTGGTGTCCCAGGCCTTGAGCGGCTTGACGGGCTGGTCGCTCTCGACAAACAGGCCATAGGAGTCGTCCTCGATCAACGCCGCGCCATGCGCCGCGCACAGGGCCACCAGGCGCGCCTTGTGCGCATCGGGCATGCGCGCCCCCAGCGGCATCTGCAGCTCGGGCACGACCACCACCGCCTTGAGGCGCGGCTGGGTCTGGAAAGCGAGTTCCAGCGCCTCGATGGATATGCCCGTGCGCGGGCTGCAGGGAATCTCCAGCGTCTGCAGTTGCAGCGACTCCACGACCTGCAGCAGGCCGTAGTAGGTGGGCGACTCCACCGCCACCATGTCGCCCGGGGAAGCCACCGCGGCGAGCGCCAGGCTCACGGCTTCGGAGTTGCCGGTCGTGGCCAGCACCTCGGCGGGTGCCACGCGCACCCCTGAAGCCAGCGCGTGGCGCGCCATCGCCTGCTGGAAGTCGGGATGGTTGCCCTGGTTGGACAGCAGCGAGCGTCCGTGCACCAGCAGCGTCGGGTGCTTGCGCAGCAGCCCGGTGGCGACCCGGTTGAGGTAGTTGTGGTCGAACAAGGCGGCGGGCGGCGTGCAGCCGCCGATGTCGGTATGCACATTGGCCTGGCGGCCCTGTTCGAGCAGCAGCGAGATATGCGCGTTGATCCCGATGAAGTGCGCCGGGTCCAGGCCTTCCACGGGCTGGCTCAGGTCCGGCTCGCTGGGCGGCGCCAGCGCGCTGCCCCTGGGATCCAGCACGAAATACCCCACGCGCTGGCGCGCCTCGAGATGGCCCGCCGCCTCGAGATGGCGCAGCATCTGCAGCGCCGTGGACAGGCTCACGCCGTGCCGGCGCATCAGCTCGCGCACCGAGGGCATGCGCTCGCCGACGCGCAGCGCGCCCATGGACATCGCATGCGCGTAATCGGCGGCGATGCGCTGGTACAGCGGCAGCGGCCGGTCGGGAATGGAAGCAGTGGAGCGTGTGAGCATGGACATGAAAAACGGGTGCAGGCAGTGCATCATGCCTGCGCCCGCTGCTGCGCAACAGATACAGAGCCGGCGAAATCGAACCGGAACAACGCGGCGCAATCCGCGCTGCTGCGGTGCGCCAGGCGCCCCGCTGTGCCTGTTGCGCACGCCGCATGCGGCATACGCTGGAGGCATCGCAACAGCCCCCATTCGAGTGCTCCAATGAATTCCTGCTCCCTCGATCGACTGGCCCCCGGCCAGGCCCTGTCGCGCGCCTTTGCCGCGGGTGACGAACTGTTCTGCGCCGCGGGCACGCTGCAGCTGCAGACTTCGGCCATGGCCGGGATCGACGCCCTGCCCGGGCTGCAGCTGCGGCTGCACGCGGGCCAGAGCTGGCGCGCGCCCGCGGCCCTGATGCTTCGGATCACGGCCCTGGACGCACCGGCGCACGTGCGCTGCACCCCGTCGGCCGCGCCGTTGCAGGCAGTGCCGGCCACGGACTGGCGCGAGCGCGCGCGCGCCCTGCTCAGAAGCTGGCGGCGCCTGGCGACGTGAGTGCCGCCGTGCGCTGCGCGGCCGCGGGCAGGCGCAGGAGCACCTCGAAACCCGGCGCAAGATTGGCAAACTGCAGGCTGCCGTTGTGCAGCTGCACGATGGCCTGCACGCTCGACAACCCCAGGCCGTGACCGGGCTGGTGCTCGTGGGCGCGGTAGAAGCGGTCGGTGATGTGCGGCAGACGCTCGAGCGGCACGCCGGGCCCGTTGTCCTGCAGACGCAGCTCGACGGTTTCACCCTGCTGGCGCGCGCTGATGCGGACCTCGCCGCCGGGCTCGGCGCAGGCGTATTTCAGCGCATTCTCGACCAGATTGGCCAGCGCGTTGGCCAGCAGGTCGCCGTCGCCCAGCGCGCAGGGATGGCCCTCGACGGCCAGCGCCAGCGTGCAGCCGGTTTCCTCGGCCACGGGCGCATACAGGTCGGCAATGTCGGCCAGCAGTGCGGGAATGTCGACCACCGAGAACTCCTGGCGGCGCATGCCTGATTCGAGCTCGGCAATCTGCAGCAACTTGTCGAACACCGTGCCCAGGCCCTGCACCTCCTGCTCGAGGTGCTCGAGCAGCTGCTGCTGCTCGAGCCCGCCCAGGTGGCGCGCGCTGCGCAGCTGCAGCAGCACGCGCGTGAGCGGCGTGCGCAGATTGTGCGCAATGGTGTTCGAGACATGGCGCACGCCATCCATCAGCAGCTCGATCTGGTCGAGCATGCGGTTGATGTCGCGGCCCAGGCGCGTGAATTCGTCGTCATCGCCAGACAGCGGAATGCGCTGCCCCAGGTCACCGTTCGCGACCTGCAGCATGGTGTGGCGGATGCTGGCCGCGCGGGCATCGACCAGGCGCCTGAAGGCCACGCTGCCCGAGAGCGCGAGGATCAGCACGATGACCACCGCCGTCAGGCTGGCGTTCATGAAGCGCTGCTCGATGTCCTGCAGCGCGTCCATGTCGCTGCCGACGATCAGCAGATTGCCGCTGGGCAGCTGGGCCACGGCGACGCGCCCGGTCATGGCGCGGCCGTGGCGCTCGAGCTGCAGCTCGCGCAGGCCGAAAGTGCTCAGCGTGCGCCGCGGCAGGAGGCTGGCGTTGCCGGTGAGGAAATGGTTTTTCGCATCGGTGAGGATCGCGATTTCGGTCTGGCTGTCGACGCCGTCGCTGAGCAGGCGCTCGATTTCGCGGCGCAGTGACTCCTCGCCGTACTGCAACGCATGCTGCTCCAGGCGCTGCAGGTCGAGCTTGGCTTCCTGGTCCATGCGCTGGCTGAACACCGCGACCATCTGCACATAGAAGACCGTCAGCACCACGACCATGGTCAGCAGCAGCAAGCCGCCATAGACCAGCGCCAGGCGAAACGCCATCGAGCTCCAGGGGCGCTGGCTCATGGCGCGGGCGGCTGGGTCGACAGGCAGTAACCGACACCGCGCACGGTGTGGATCAGCGGCCGCTCGAAGCCCTTGTCGACCTTGTTGCGCAGCCGGCTGATGTGCACGTCGATCACATTGGTCTGCGGGTCGAAACGGTAATCCCAGACCGACTCGAGCAGCATGGTGCGCGTCACGGTGTGGTCCACATGGCGCGCGAGAAAAGCCAGCAGCCGGAACTCGCGCGGCTGCAGCAGCAGCGTGCGCCCGCCGCGCTCGGCATGGCGGCTGAGCAGGTCCAGGCGCAGGTCGCCGACTTCAAGCACCGGCACCGGCGCCGCCGACTGCACGCGCCGCAGCAGCGCCTCGAGGCGTGCCTGCAGTTCGGAGAATGCAAACGGCTTGGTCAGGTAGTCGTCGCAGCCGGCCTTGAGGCAGCGCACGCGCTCGTCGGTGGCCGACAACGCGCTCAGCACCAGCACCGGCGTGGTGTTGCCCATGCCGCGCAGCGCCTGCAGGATCTTCAGGCCGTCGAAGCCGTCGGGCAGCATGCGGTCGAGCACGATCGCATCCCAGTGGCCGGTCACGGCCTGCGTCAATCCCTGCACCCCGTCGGGGCAGACGCAGACCTCGGCCTGCAGCTCGCGCATGCCTTCGGCCAGGAAGCGGGCATTCTGGGAGTCGTCTTCGATGATGAGAAAGCGCGGCATGGGCGGAAGGGGCAAAACCCGAACTATAAACAGGCGGGCGCCGTACAGCCGCTGCCCACGACTCCATCGGCCAGCGGCATCTGGCCGCGCGCGGCATCGAGCTGCCACTGCGCCTGCCAGGCCTGCAGCGTCAGATCCAGGTATTCCTGCTCATGGCTCGCGACCGATTCCATCGCATCGAGCCATTCGAGGATCGAGCTCTGGTTCAGCCGATACGCATCCTGGGCCATCTGGCGCAGCGGCGCGAGCTGGCTTAAGCCCCGCGACTCGAAGCCCGTGAGCGACCTGCGCAGCAGATCGCGCTGGCGCAAGGCCTGCTGCAACTGCTGGCGTGCCTGCTGCTGCGCCGCGTCTTCTTCGAGCAAGGCTTGCGCATGCTCGAGCCGGGCGCGCTCGATGGGGCCCTGCTTGCGGTCGAACAGCGGCAGCTCGATGGAAATGCCCACCTGGTTGTAGCCATACGACTCCTGGCGCCCGCGCACGCGCGTCACGCCCACCGTCGGGGTGGGGAGCGCCTCGCGGGCCTGCTGGCGCGTGAACTGCTCGGCCTGCACCACGCGGGCATGCGCGGCCTGCAGCGGCGCGAGCCGGTTCTGGGCCTGCTGCCACATCGCGTCAAACGATGGCTCCTGCACCGGCGCCGCCACCTTTGCCGGCAGCAGGCTGCCCACCGCTTCGGGCGACCAGTTCGGCAGCGCCAGCAGCTGCGCCAGACCGGCACGCGCGGCCAGCGTCTGGGCCTGCTGCTGCTCGAGCTGCACCTGCGTTTGCGCGCGCTGCAGCTCGACCCGGGCGCCGTCGTAGCGACTGCGTCCGCCCAGCTGGATCTGGCCCTGGACGATCTTGACGGCCTGGTCGAGCTGCGCCATCGCCTGCTGCCTGGCAGCGAGCTTTTGCTGCGCCACCAGCAGCTGCGCAAAGCGCTGCGCCGCCTCGCCGAGGATCTCCTGGACCTGCGCAGCGCGCTCGGCGTCGCCGGACACAGCCGCGAGCCTTGCGGCTTCGGTGCGCATGCCGATCTGCCCGAAGATCGGCAGCGGCTGCTCCACCCCCCATTCCTTTTCCTCGGGCTTGCGGGCGAAATGCACGCTGGGGTTGGCCCAGGTCGAGGCAGTCTGCACGTCGGCCTGCTCCATGCGCTGGCGCAGCGGCATGGCGCGCAGCGTCGGGTGCAGGGTGCGGACCAGGGACAGGTATTCGGTCAGGGCGAGCGAGGTGGGAAGGCTGGATTGCTCCTGCACAGCCGTGGATGCTGACTTGAGGACAGGCCGTTCATCCTTCGACCCTTCGACAGGCTCAGGGCTCAGGACGAACGGTGTGTCCTGCTGTGCGGCCGGGGCAGCTGCCCAGCTGCCAGCCGCACACAGCACGGCCACTGCGGCCGCAATAGACTTAAAGGTTTTCATCCAACTCATCCGGTTTCTTCAAGGTCTTGGGGCCGAGCCAGGCATAGAGCACCGGCAGCAGCACGAGGGCCACGATGGGCAGCACCAGCATGCCGCCGACGATCACCGAGGCAAAGGGGCGTTGCGTTTCACTGCCCACGCCCGTGGACAGAGCCATCGGCAGCAGGCCCAGCAGCGCCAGCGTCGCCACCAGCAGCACCGAGCGCATGCGTTCGGCCGTGCCCTGCACCAGGGCCTGGTGCAGCGGCATGCCCTCGCGGCGCAGCGTTTCCACCGCCGACACCACCAGCAGCCCGACCAGTGCCACCTGGCCCAGCAGCGCGATGAAGCCGATGGCGGCGCTGATCGACAGCTCGATGCCCGTGATGTGCAGCGCGGCAATGCCGCCGACCATGGCAAACGGCGCGCACAGCAGGATCACCACCGAGCTGCGCGCCTGACCCAGCGCGCCAAACAGCAGGCCGAACACGATCAGCAGCGACAGCGGCACCACCACCTGCAGGCGCTGCGAGGCGCGCTGCTGGTTTTCCCACTCGCCACCCCAGACCGCCTGGTAGCCCGCGGGCACCTGGACATTGGTTTTGAACGCGGCCAGCGTGTCCTTCACCACGGAGCCGATGTCGCGGCCCGAGACGTTGAACTTCAGCGCCATGTAGCGGCTGTTGTTCTCGCGGAAGATCGATGCATTGCCGATCTTCACGCTGACCTGGCCCACCGCGTGCAGCGGCACCGATCCGCCCTGCGGCGTGGGAATGGCGATCTCGCGCATGCTGGCTTCATCCATGCGGTTCACATAGGGCAGGCGCACGCGCACCGGCACCGAATGCTCGCCCTCCCAGAGCGTGGTCGCCACCTCGCCGGCCAGCGCCAGCTCCAGCGTCTTTTGCGCGGTCTCCATGGCAATGCCCTGGCGCGCCAGCGCGTTGCGGTCGAATTCGACATGCAGCTGCGGCGCGGGGGCATCGCGGTACAGGTCCAGATCCACCACGCCCTCGATGGGGCGCACCTGCTCCATGGTCTGCATCAGGATCGCGCGCAGCTGGTCGATCTCGGGGCCGAACACCTTGAGCACCACCTGGCCGCGCGCGCCCGACGTCGATTCCTCGACGCTGTCGCGGATCGGCTGCGAAAAGTTGAAGGCCACGCCCGGAATCACGCCCAGCTGCTCGCGCATCTGCTCGATCAGCGCCGGCTTGGTGAGGTCCTTGCGCCAGTCCTTGAGGGGCTTGAGGCGGATCAGCGCCTTGGCCATGTTCAGCGTTTCGTTGTCGGTGCCCGATTCGGGCCGGCCCTGCTCGGTGCTGACCGAGGTCACCTCGGGGAACTGGCGCAGGATATGGCGCACCTCGGCCAGCACCTCCTGGCCCTTTTCCAGCGAGATCGATGGCGGCATCTGCACCAGCACGTAGGCGTCGCCCTCGTCGAGCTGCGGCAGGAACTCGGTGCCCAGGCGCGTGGCCGACAGGCCCGCCACCACCAGGATCACCACCGCGCCGATCACCACCGCGCGCTGGTGCGCGATGCGCTCGAGCGTGCGGCCGATCCAGTGCTGGTAGCCATGGTCCGCGC
>JBEVDH010000150.1:0-4236 GCA_040514115.1 Comamonas sp.
ACCTGCATGATTTCCTTGGTGATGCCCTGGATCTTGATGTCCATCTGCAGCGCGGTGATGCCGTTGGTCGTGCCGGCCACCTTGAAGTCCATGTCGCCCAGGTGATCTTCATCGCCCAGGATGTCGGTCAGCACGGCAAAGCGGTTGTCTTCCTTGATCAGACCCATGGCGATGCCGGCCACGTGGGCCTTCATCGGCACGCCCGCGTCCATCAGCGCCAGGCAGCCGCCGCAGACCGAAGCCATCGACGAGGAGCCGTTGGACTCGGTGATTTCCGACACCACACGCATCGTGTAGGGGAACTCTTCCTTGGTGGGCATCACGGCGATCAGCGCGCGCTTGGCCAGGCGGCCGTGGCCGATTTCGCGGCGCTTGGTCGAACCCATGCGACCGACTTCGCCGGTGGCGAAGGGAGGCATGTTGTAGTGCATCATGAAGCGGTCTTCATACTCGCCGGCCAGCGCGTCGATGCGCTGGGCATCGCGTTCCGTGCCCAGCGTGGCCACGACCAGCGCCTGGGTTTCGCCACGCGTGAACAGGGCCGAGCCGTGCGTGCGGGGCAGCACCGAGTTGCGGATCTCGATCGGGCGCACGGTGCGCGTGTCGCGGCCGTCGATGCGCGGCTCGCCGGCCAGGATCTGGCTGCGCACGATGCGCGCTTCGATGTCGAACAGCATGCTTTCGACCTTGACGTCATCAAACACCACGCCTTGCGCCGTGAGGCCGGCCTTGACGGTGGAGTAGGCGTCGCGGCAGGCGTGCGTGCGGCTTTGCTTGTTGCGGATCTGGTAGGCGCTGCGCAGGGCTTCTTCGCCCAATGCACCGACCTGGGCGATCAGCGGCTCGTCCTTGGCCGGCGCTTGCCAGTCCCAGACGGGCTTGCCGGCGTCGCGCACCAGCTCATGGATGGCTTCGATGGCAATGCGGCTTTGCTCGTGGCCATAGACCACGCCGCCCAGCATGATTTCTTCCGACAGCTGCTTGGCTTCGGACTCGACCATCAGCACGGCCGCTTCGGTGCCGGCGACAATCAGGTCCATCTGCGAGTCTTTGCGCTGCGTCTGGCCGGGGTTGAGCACGTACTCGCCATTGATGTAACCCACGCGGGCCGCACCGATGGGGCCGCTGAACGGGATACCGGAGATGGCCAGCGCGGCCGACGAGGCGATCAGCGCGGCGATGTCGGCATCGACTTCAGGGTTCAGCGACACGGTGTGGATCACCACGTGCACTTCGTTGTAGAAGCCTTCGGGGAACAGCGGGCGGATCGGGCGATCGATCAGGCGGCTGGTCAGCGTTTCATGTTCGCTGGGCTTGGCTTCGCGCTTGAAGAAGCTGCCGGGGATCTTGCCTGCGGCGTAAGTCTTCTCGATGTAGTCCACCGTCAGCGGGAAGAAATCCTGGCCGGCCTTGGCCTTCTTCGAGGCCACCACGGTGGCCAGCACCACGGTGTCGTCGATATTCACCAGCACCGCGCCCGAAGCCTGGCGGGCCATTTCGCCGGTTTCCAGGGTGACCGTGTGCTGGCCCCATTGGAAAGTCTTGGTCACTTTGTTGAAAATGCTCATTTTTGCTCCTTGATTGATAGCTAAATATCAATAGCTGACAATGGTTGGGAGGACAATCCAGAACACGATGCCATTCCAGCAAACCTGTGCCTTGCAGGGCTGTTGGAATGACATAGCTTCGCTCTGTTATCCATCCTCCGAAGTAAAAAACGCCTGAGCTAGCAGGCTAACTCAGGCGTTTTTCCATCTGGCTCGACTTACTTGCGCAGGCCCAGCTTGGCGATCAGTGCGGTGTAACGGTCGGCATCGCGGGACTTGAGGTAGTCCAGCAGCTTGCGACGACGGCTCACCATGCGCAGCAGGCCGCGGCGACCGTGGTGGTCCTTGGCGTGTTGCTTGAAGTGGGGGGTCAGTTCGTTGATGCGGGCGGTGAGCAGCGCGACTTGAACTTCCGGGCTGCCGGTGTCGTTTTCGGCACGGGCATTGGCCTTGACAACTTCGGCCTTGATAGAGGATGCGATCATTATTTTTTCCTGTATGTGGGGCCGCGAAAGCGTGCCCCTGATGACTTGCGCCGGCGGCTGGAACGGCCATCGGCGTGCGTCTTGCACCATGCAAAACCTCGCGATTATAGCGCGCCGCATTTTGCGCCATGGGCCGCGCCCGGCTTTCACCGGGCTGCGCTCAGGGTCGAATGCCGCGCCGCCGGCCGCGCGGGCGCAGAATCTGCGCCGTTTTCTTCCCCTTGCGAGGAGACAGATGATGCGCTTTCCGATGGCACCGGCCGTGGCGCTGCTGGCGCTTGTCTCCTGCTGCGCCGCCGAAGCGGGGCAACGCTCGCCTGCGCGCGCCGATGTATCTGCCGCGAACCAGGCCGCGGCGCAGGCACCGCCGCGCGCCAGCCGCCGCAAGGCGCGCATCGTGTACCTGCCCAGCCCGTCACAGGAAAGCCCGGAGCAGCGCGACCGGCGCCTGGCGCGCGAATGCCGCGGCCTGCCCAACGCCGGCGCCTGCCTGGGCCATGCGCTGGCGCGCCCGCGCGCGACACCCGCGCGTCGCTGACATCGGCATGCTGTTGGCTGCCGGCCTCACGCCGCTCGCCGCGCGCTACGCGCCGCTGGTCGGACGCAGCCTGCCGCCTGTCGGCCTTTGCTGGAAGAGCGCGCGGATATGTGTTTCAGTCCAGGCATGAAGCTCCGACCCTCCCCCTGCGCATCCCCGGGCACGCGCCGTGCGGCGGGCCTGACGCTGGTCGAGATTCTCGTCACCCTGTCCATCGTGGCGCTGCTGATGACGCTGGCCGTGCCCTCGTTCAAGCCGATGCTCGAGCGCTGGCGCGTCAAGCAAAGCGTGGGCGCGCTCACCGATAGCCTGCGCCTGGCCCGCTCGGAGGCCATCAAGCGCGGCGGAAATGTGGCGATCCAGAAACTGGCCAATAACACCGATGGCTGCACACTTGCGCCCACCGCCGCCGACTGGGGCTGCGGCTGGCGCGTGTTTGTCGACAGCGACGGCGATGGCAACTACGCGGCCAGCGAGGAAATACTGCAACTGGTGCAGATTCCCACAGGCATCACGGTGCGGCACAGCATCAGCGCAGCCACCATTGCCGTGGACCGCTGGGGCAAGATGGACGGCTTGGGCGCAAAAAGCTTTGTCGTCGCGCCCTCCCCTGACGGCGACGCCTCCCCGGCCACGCGCATCCTGTGCGTCTCGTCGGGCGCACGCATCCATGAGCACGCAGGCGCGGTATGCGGGTCCTGAAGCAGCGCGGCATCACGCTGATCGAGTCCCTCGTGGCCATCGTGGTGATGGCCCTGGGCGTGCTCGGCGTGCTGGGCGTGCAGATGCGCACGCTGGCCGACACGCAGACCGGCGTGCGCCGGGCCCAGGCCGTGCGCCTGATCGAGGACCTGAGCGAGCGCATCCGCGTCAATCCCAATGGCCTGTCCCAGTTGACCAGCTATGTGATCAACACAGCCGAGCCTGCGGCGGCGCCTGGCGCGGCCGAACTGACCGCTTTGCAGGCGCTGCAAAGCACCTGCACCTCCAGCGCCTGCAGCGGCGCCCAGCTGGCCAGCCGCGACCGGGCGCTTTGGCTGGCCACGGTACAGCAGACCCTGCCGCAGGGCCATGCGCAGGTGTTTCTCGTGGCCAGCGAAAACACCACCGTCGATCGCCGGCAGCTCGGCGTGATGGTCAGCTGGCGCGAGAACGAAAAGACCGCAGCGGCCGGCCTCCAGCCGCCGAGCAGTGTCTCGGGCGGGGTCAGCTGCCCCGCCACGCGCAGCTGCCATGTGCAGTACATCCAGCCCGGGGCGCGCTGCCTGCCCTATGGCGCGGGCGGGTTGGCGCAGGTCATCTGCCCGGACTGATGCCATGCAACGCCCGCATCCTTCCCCTTCCAGGCGGCTCCAGCAGGGCCTGACGCTGATCGAGCTGCTCGTGGGCCTGACCATCGGCCTGATGACGATCACCGTGGCGATTGGCACGCTGATGATCTCGCGCCAGGTATCGGGTGCGACCGGCGAGGCCAGCCAGTTGCAGCAGCAGGCCGCGCAGGCCTTTCGCACCATCGGCCAGCAGGCGCGCCAAGCCGGCTCGCTGCGCCTGAACCTGGCGTATGCCAAGGACAGCGCCCAGCCCGTGGATCTGGCCGATCCCGTGGCCTTTGAAGTGCTGCCGAACCTGGCCACCGTGGGCGGCCGGGACACCCCCACCGCGGCCG
>JBEVDH010000239.1:0-26159 GCA_040514115.1 Comamonas sp.
CACGGGCGGGGCCGGTGGCGGCGGTGCCGGCTGGTCGGGTAGCACGCCCTTGATGACAGGCTCCTGTTTCGCCTTGCCCGACTTCTCGCGCCGCGTGATGCCGACTTCGTCGCTCGGCTCTTCGATCATCGTGTAGCTGGCCTGCAGGCCCTCCAGGCGCGGGTCGTCCTGGCGCAGCCGTTCGAGCTTGTAGTTCGGCGTTTCCAGGTGCTTGTTCGGCACCAGCAGCACGGTGACGCGCTGCTTCAGCTCGATCTTGGTGATCTCGGTGCGTTTCTCGTTGAGCAGGAAGCTGGTCACTTCCACCGGCACCTGCACATGCACGGCCGCGGTGTTGTCCTTCATGGACTCTTCCTGCACCATGCGCAGGATCTGCAGTGCGCTGCTTTCGGTGTCGCGGATGTGGCCGGTGCCGTTGCAGCGCGGGCAGGTGATATGGCTGCCTTCGCTGAGCGACGGGCGCAGGCGCTGGCGGCTCAGTTCCAGCAACCCGAACTTGCTGATGCTGCTGAACTGCACGCGTGCGCGGTCGCTGCGCAGCGCGTCGCGCAGGCGCGTTTCCACTTCGCGGCGGTTCTTCGACTCGTCCATGTCGATGAAGTCGACGACGATCAGCCCGCCCAGGTCGCGCAGCCGCATCTGGCGCGCGATCTCGTCGGCAGCTTCCAGATTCGTGCGCGTGGCGGTCTCTTCGATGTCGCTGCCGCGCGTCGAGCGCGCCGAGTTCACGTCCACCGACACCAGTGCTTCGGTGTGGTCGATGACGATGGCGCCGCCCGAGGGCAGGGTCACGGTGCGCGAGTAGGCCGAGTCGATCTGGTGCTCGATCTGGAAGCGGCTGAACAGCGGCGCGTCGTCGCTGTAGCGCTTGACCCGGGCAGCGTGCTCGGGCATCACGTGCGCCATGAACTGCTGGGCCTGCTCGTAGATGTCGTCGGTATCGATGAGGATGTCACCGATCTCGTTGTTGAAGTAGTCGCGGATCGCCCGGATCACCAGGCTCGATTCCTGGTAGATCAGGAAGGCGCCCTTGCCGCCCTTGGCCGCGCCGTCGATGGCGCTCCAGAGCTTGAGCAGGTAGTTCAGATCCCACTGCAGTTCGGGGGCGCTGCGGCCGATGCCGGCGGTGCGCGCAATGATGCTCATGCCCTTCGGGTACTCGAGCTGGTCCATTGCTTCCTTGAGCTCGGCCCGGTCCTCGCCCTCGATGCGGCGCGAGACGCCACCACCGCGCGGGTTGTTGGGCATCAGCACGACGTAGCGGCCGGCCAGCGAGACGAAGGTGGTCAGGGCCGCGCCCTTGTTGCCGCGCTCTTCCTTTTCAACCTGGACCAGCATTTCCTGGCCTTCGCGGATCACATCGTTGATGCGCGCCTGGCTGGGGGGCACGCCGTCGGCGAAGTACTGGCGCGAGATTTCCTTGAAGGGCAGGAAACCGTGGCGGTCTTCGCCGTAGTCGACAAAGCAGGATTCGAGCGAAGGCTCGACCCGGGTGACCACTGCCTTGTAGATGTTGCCCTTGCGCTGCTCGCGGCCTTCGATTTCAATTTCGTAGTCCAGCAGTTTCTGGCCGTCGACGATGGCCAGGCGGCGTTCTTCGGCCTGCGTGGCATTGATAAGCATCCGTTTCATGATGCACTTCCTTTATTCGTTATGAAGGCGGGCCGGTCGCCAGCTTCGCGCTGTCGGACCGGCTCGCCTGTGACTCTTAATCAAAGACGGACTCTATGGGAGCCGATGATGCCGGACTGACGTCTTGAAACGAAAAGGAATGGCCGAAATGCCGCGGGTTGCTGACCATCATTGAGTCATGTCAGCAAAGGGGGCAAGGGCGCTTGGATGGGAGCGAGTAGACGCGCGCGCAGTTTCACCATGGTGCGTGAAAGTGGCAACGCGGGGGAAACGGGAGTCTTGATGACACGGACGCCACGGTGCGGAGGTGAAGACCTCCGTCCCAGTAAGACCATCCATGCATAAAAGATCCACATGCTCGCTTTGATCCGTTGGCAGGTGCGAACGCCGGGTTCGCCGAAAGCTGCCAACTTGAGATTCCGTATCAGTGTTTCAATTCGTCAGAGTGCCCTGTGTGGCACAGCAATACAGGCATCTGGCCTGCAATCTGCGTGTGCGACACCGGCTGGCATCGACCTGCCTGCGCAGCGGGAAATGGCTGGTGGACTAAACTCCATGCAAATCAACCACTTACACTAGTATCGCGCAGGTGAAACACATTATAGAGGGCAAACCGGCGATGGACCGAGCCCAAGGCATCACAGCCCCCGCTGTACGCCTCATCGCAGTCGACGCCGATTCCGCTGGCCAGCGCCTGGACAACTTCCTGATCCGCCACCTCAAGGGGGTGCCCAAAACCCATGTCTACCGCATCATCCGCAGTGGCGAGGTGCGCATCAACAAAGGCCGCGTGAGTGCCGACACACGCGTGAGCGAAGGCGACAGCGTGCGCCTGCCGCCGGTGCGCATCTCCGACAAGGTGGCCGAAAAAGCCGCTCACCCGGCGCCGGCGCGCGAATTCCCCCAGCTGCTCGAAGACGACCATGTGCTGGCCATCGACAAGCCCGCGGGCGTGGCGGTGCATGGCGGCAGCGGCGTGAGCTTCGGCGTGATCGAGCAGCTGCGCCAGGCACGTCCCGAGGCCAGATTTCTCGAACTCGTGCACCGGCTCGATAGGGAAACCTCGGGTATCTTGCTGGTCGCGAAGAAGCGCTCGGCGCTCACCGCGCTGCAGGACCAGTTCCGCGAGCGCGAAACCGGCAAGACCTATCTGGCGCTGGTGCAGGGCAGCTGGCCGGCGAACAAGAAGGTCATCGACAGCCCGCTGCACAAATACCTGTTGCCCGACGGCGAGCGCCGCGTGCGCGTGACGACGCCCGACGACCCCGACGGCATGCGCTCGGTGACGCTGGTCAAGGTGCGCACGCAGATCGCCGCGCGCCCGCTCCAGGGCCTGCCGGCCATGAGCCTGCTGGAAGTCACGATCAAGACCGGGCGCACGCACCAGATCCGCGTGCACCTGTCCTCGCAGGGCCATGGCATCGTCGGCGACGACAAGTACGGTGATTTCGATCTGAACCGCCGCGTGCAAAAGCACGGCCTCAAGCGCATGTTCCTGCATGCCTGGAGGTTACAGTTCAACCATCCGGCAACGGCTGAACGCGTGGAGCTGCACTCCGAGCTGCCCGCCGAGCTGGCCGACTTCGTGGCCTGAATTCGCCTCGCTCCTGTTGATTTCTTACGGAACCCACATGTCTTCTTCTCCCCGCCGCTTTGACCTGATTGCCTTTGACTGGGACGGCACGCTGTATGACTCCACGGCCGCCATCACCAAGAGCATCCAGGAAGCGGTGCGCGATGTGGGTGGCCAGGTGCCGACCCACGAAGCCGCCTCCTATGTGATCGGCATGGCGCTGATGCCGGCGCTGGCGCATGCCGCGCCCGATGTGCCGCCCGAGAAGTACGCCGAGCTGGGCAACCGCTACCGCTATCACTATCTGCAGCACCAGAACGACCTGAGCCTGTTCGAGGGCGTCGCGCCGATGCTCGAGGCGCTGCGCGAACGCGGTCATCTGCTCACGGTGGCCACGGGCAAGAGCCGGCGCGGCCTCGACGACGTGCTGGCCCGGGTGCCGCTCAGGGGCCTGGTCGACGGCTCGCGCACCGCCGATGAGACCGCGGGCAAGCCGCATCCGCTGATGCTGCAGGAGCTGATGGCCGAATTCGGCGTGGCGCCGGGGCGCGTGCTGATGATCGGCGACACCACGCACGATCTGCAGATGGCACGCAACGCCGGCTGCGCCAGCGTGGGTGTGTCCTATGGCGCGCATCCGACGCTCAATTTCGCCGAGTTCGCGCCGCTGCATGTGGCCGATACCGTGGTCGATCTGCACCAGTGGCTGCTGGCCCACGGCTGATTTGGCGCGCTGCGCATTTCCAATGGCATTGTGCGAAGCTCGGAGTTCGGGCGCGCTGGCATACTTCCGATGACTGATACCTGTCGAGTTCTGACATGACCACCCCACTGCCTCCAACCCCCGGCTCTGAACCTCTTCCACCCGCAGCGCCCGACCTGTGGACGCAGGAGCGGCCCGAAAGCGCCGCGCAGGCGCGCGCGCAATCGCCTGGCTGGGAGCGCGAGGTGCTGGAAAACCTGGTCATGGCCAGCATCCGCGAGCAGCGCGCCGCGCGCCGCTGGCGCCTGTTCGGCCGCATGTCCTGGCTGCTGGTGCTGCTGGCGCTTGGCTGGATGATGTTCGGCCGCGAGGTGGCCACGACCACCGTCAGCGGCCCGCACACGGCCGTGGTGGACGTCAAGGGCGAAATTGCGACCGGCGCCGAAGCCAGCGCCGAACTCGTGGTTGCCGCGATGCGCAGCGCGTTCGAGGACTCGGGCTCGCGCGCCGTGGTGCTGCTGGTCAACTCCCCGGGCGGCAGCCCGGTGCAAGCCGGCATCATCTACGATGAGATCCTGCGCCTCAAGGCCAAGCACAGCAAGCCGGTCTATGCCGTGGTCGAGGAAACCTGCGCCTCGGCCGCTTACTACATTGCCGCCGCGGCCGACCAGATCTTCGTCGACAAGGCCAGCATCGTCGGCAGCATCGGCGTGCTCATGGATGGGTTTGGCTTCACCGGCACGATGGAAAAGCTCGGCGTGGAGCGCCGCCTGCTGACGGCCGGTGAGAACAAGGGTTTTCTCGACCCGTTCAGCCCGCAGACCGAAGCCCAGCGCCAGCATGCGCAGAACATGCTCGACCAGATCCACCAGCAGTTCATCACCGCCGTGAAGAACGGCCGCGGCGAGCGCCTGAAGATCGACAACGACACCTTCAGCGGCCTGTTCTGGACCGGCCAGCAGGCCGTGGACATGGGCCTGGCCGACAAGCTCGGCAACCTCGACTACGTGGCGCGCGAAGTCGTCAAGTTCGAGGAAGTCATCGACTACACGCGCCGCGACAATGTGGCGGAGCGATTGGCCAAGAAGTTTGGCGCGGCCATCGGGGGCGGGGCGGTCAAGACGCTGCAGTCGGCGCTGCCGGTAATAAGGTAAGCACCCCCTGAGCCGCTGCGCCCTGGGCGGGCCCCGGCCTCCCTCTCTCAACCTTCGGTGAAGGGAGACAGGGGGCGGCCCTTGCTCGGTGCCCCAGCGCTGGGTCACGCCAGTTTCATAAGCCAGTGAACTGCGCTGAAACCGTTCGTGCTGAGCTTGTCGAAGCATGGACGGCCTGCCTTATAGCAAGGGGCGCAACGCTCGCACCCTCACTCCCCCACCACGATCTCCGCCGCGACCTGCATCTTCGCGAACTCCCGCGCCGGAACAGGCACCTCTCCCCGCGCCATGCGCATCAGCAGCGCATGCAGCATCTCCGATGACAGGCCATGCAGCACCAGCCGGTAGGCCGCGTACAGCGTGGACATCGGCACCAGCGGGTGCTTGTTGTTGAGCAGCACCAGGTGCTCGGGCGAGGCCAGGATCTTGGCGCAGTAGATCGCCACGGTCTCGTCGAGCTGCAGCGAGTTGCTGGCGCGCCAGAAATCGTTGTCGGTCAGCAGCAGTTGATATACCGGCGTGTAGATCTCGATCGCGCTTTGCAGGTCCAGCCGGTTGAGCCGCCCGCGCGGCATGTCCGCGATGCGCAGCGCGGGCTCGCCGAGCATGGAGAAATCCGGCTCGGGCACGGGCACCAGCTCCTTGTTCTCGGCGCGCAATGCCTTGTTCAGGCGGATCACGAAATTGAACAGGTTCAGGTCGTGGCGCAGGAACAGCTCGTCCTTGACCTCGTCGATGGTCATCGGCGTGAGCGGCGAGGCGCTGGCCGCCACGGGCGCATTCGCCGCGACGAAGGCCAGCACCTGCGAGCCCAGGTGGAAGTGCCGCATGATCAGCCAGTTGGCCTCGGGTGACACGAAACGGTTCATGCTGAAGGCCAGCAGCCGGTGCAGCAGCATCGAATGCGACCAGCGCTTGGGCAGGAAGATCTTCAGCAGCTGGATCAGGATCATCGACAGCCGCGCCAGTGGCCGCACCAGCGGCAGGAAGTACTGGCGCGACGTGCTGCTGCAGTCGCGCAGCCAGGCGGCCTTTACGGCGTCGGGCAGCGGCGTGCTCTGGTCGAGGTACAGCGCCAGCCAGGGGCTGGGGTCGCGCTCGTCCCAGGGGTGGTCGGTGTATTCGTTCTTCATCGGCGCATCCTTCAGGGTTGCTCCAGCACATGCTGGAACTGCATCAGATACAGCGCCGCGGTATGGCGCGCGGTCTGCAATATGGCCTGCCGGGCGCCGCCGCTGCCGTCGAGCTCCAGCGCCATCTGCACCGCGATCAGCCAGCGCTCGAGATGGTGCTCGTCGTTGGCGCCGTGGTATTCAAGGAAGCGAAAGGCCTCGGGCGGCAGGGGGAGCGCGGCGCGCAGCAGCGGCAGCAGGCTGGGCACGATGCGCTGGCCCGTGCCTTCGATGATGTAGACAGCGCCGAGCAGGCCGATCGGGTTGGGTGTGGCGGCCAGCGCGTGCAGGTAGGCATTGAGCGCCTCGCCGCCGGGATTGCGGCGCAGCTGGCCGATATCGGTCTGCGTGCCGCCGGCTTTCAGGTAGTCGGCGTGCAGGATCTTGAAGTCGTTCTGTTCCTCGCCCGCATGCAGGTCGATCAGCGCCGCGAGCGCCGCGTGATCGCCGGTCAGCGAGGCCGCGCCCTCGCGCATCCACAGGCTGCCCTCGCGCACCTGCGGGATCCACTGGCCCATCCAGGTCACATAGTCCGACGCCTGCAGCCGGCGCGTGCGCATGCGCTGCAGCAGCGGCGTGCGCCAGACCCTGGAGCGGTAGTCCTGCCAGATGCTGGCCAGCTCGGTCAGCAGTGGCGCCAGCGCTGCGGGGGCGGCGGCCGGGTCGTGCGGCGGCGCGATGGTCGAGACATCGGGCAGCGCGTCCGCGGCCGCGGCGCGCGGCGCGGCCGGGGCCGGCGCGGCCGCGGGCGCATCCGCTACCGCTTCCCAGAGCATGTAGCCGGCGGTGAAGCGGCCCGATTCGGGAATGAAGCACAGCACGGTATCGCCGGCCTTGACGCGCGCACCCTGCGTCTGCAGGAACTCCGACAGCATGATGAAGATCGACGCCGCGCCGGTATTGCCGCGCCAGGCCAGATTGCTCCACCAGCGCTCGCGCGCAATGCCCAGCTGCGCCTTGACCAGCAGCTCCTCGACCACGGGAATGAAGCGCTCGGACGAGTAATGGCACAGGAAGTGGTCGATGCCGCGCTCGGGCACCCAGCCCTTGTGCGCCAGGTCGGCGTATTCGTGGATGCAGACATCGAACAGGTGCGGCAGCAGCCGGATGTCCTGGCGCAGCGACAGCGCGCCGGCGGCCTCGGCATCGCCCCAGGCGGCGAAATCCAGGTGGCTCTTGCCGCGGTCGGCGGTGAGACCGAGCTGCATGCACACCGGATAGTCGCCGGCAAAGCTGCGCAGGTGGGTCCATTTGAGCTGCAGGCGCAAGCCATTGATCTGCGGCAATGCCTTGGGGCCGCCCAGCAGCACCGCGCCCGCGCCGTCCGACAGCATCCAGCGCAGGAAATGGGCGTCGAAGTCGGTGTCATAGCCCTGGGCGGCAAAGCGCGAGCGCTTGAACAGGCGCGATGGCATTTCGCTGGCCACCGTCAGCGCCAGCGGGTGCGTGCCGCTTTCCACCGCCAGCGCCGCGGCCTGCAGCGCGCCGACGCTGGCCGCGCACACGCCATGCACGGACAGCGTCTCCATCGGCGGCGCAGCCATCTCGCCCTGGATCATGTTGGCAAAGCCCGGCATCAGCGCGTCGCCGCCGGAAGAGCCGCTCGAGAGAAAGCCGATGTCGGCCAGGGACCGGCCTGCACCGGCCAGCGTGGCTTCGATCGCGCCCGCCGCCATCCGCGCATTGCTCAGGACCGTGGCGCCCTCGCCGTCAATTGCGTAGTGGCGCGTCTGGATGCCGTTCTCGGCCAGGATGCGGCGCTTGAGGCGCCCGGAGATGCGGTTGAGCGGCGCGACAAATGCATCCATGCCGTCGTTGTCGACCGGCGCGCCGGGCAGGAACATGCCCGCGGATTGAAGATAGACGTTGGAATAGGCAACAGGCATAGGTTCTGGAGCGGTGGTCAGGGAAGGGTGTGGGGCGGCATCTGCGGCCGGGTCCTGGCGGCGCGCCAGAACAGGCCAAGCACGAAAACGCGCCCCATGTAGGGCAGCAAACCGCCTTCGTTGAGCGCGGGATCGACGCGCTGGCGGTAGTGGTCGGCATGCAGCCGGGTCAGTTCCGACCAGTGGGCGTGGGCATTCTCGTGGTGCGCGGTATGCAGGCCGATATTGAACAGCAGCGGGTTGACCCAGCCTTCGAAATTGCGCGCGTAGTTCAGCCGCGTGCCAGGCAGGCGCTTTTGCGCCCGGCTCAAAGGCCGGCCATCGGCATGCGCGTGCTGCAGGTAGTTGGTTGCCAGCAGCCAGTGCAGGCCATGCAGCTGCGGCACGATCACCAGGACCAGCGCCTTGCGCCAGTCCAGCGCCAGCAGCAGCGCCCAGCTGCCCAGCCAGAGCGCGTACTGGCCCATGCAGTAGCGGAACGCGCCGGGCGCATGCACGCGCAGCCGGCCCAGCCAGCGCAGGAACAGCGGATACAGCACCAGGCCGGCCTGCAGCGGATGGATCAGATAGCCCCAGAGGTGGTTGGTGTCGCCGCCAAACGCGCGCTGGTAAGTGCGTGCCAGGTCGCGCGGCCCATGCTGGAAGCGGTGGTGGTTGGCCACATGGGCCGGCCAGAACACAAAGGTCGGGTGGCCCTGCGCCAGCGTGAGCCAGTGGTCGGTGAAGCGATTGGCGCGCCGGCCGCGCCACATGCGCAGATGCGTGTGGTTGTGGTGAATGACGCCGATGCCCAGCGTCAGGAACAGCACGGCGGCGTAGGGCAGCCAGTGCACGCCATGGCGCCATTGCCAGAGCACCAGCAGCGGCAGCGCCAGCATGTAGGCCACCGATTGCCAGTCGCGCCAATGGCGCAGCCGCAGGCCCATCTAGCGCGGACCCGGCGTGGTCTTGACCTGGGTGCGCATGATCTGGTCCATGAAGGCCAGCGCAAAGCCATAGTTGCCCGCGGGGCGCGCATGGTGCAGATGGTGGCGCCGGCTCGCGGCCAGCGGGTGGGAGTCGCCGACGCGCGGAAAGAAGTCGTAATTGGCGTGGCCGATCACATTGAGCAGCAAGCTAAATACCGGCACGCTGGCCAGCGACCAGAAGTAAAAATCGTGCACCAGCATTGGCAGCAGGATGATGTTGCCCAGCATCATGGCTTCGATCGGGTGGAAGCTGTAGGTCGACCAGGGCGTCGTGACCACGGAGCGGTGGTGGTCGCCATGAAAGCGCACCAGCCGCCGCGTGTGCAGCAACCGGTGATTGATCCAGAAGTGCACATCGTTCCAGACCAGCAGCGCGGCGATCTCCAGCGCGATGCGTCCGGCACCGGCGCTCGGCGCCAGCTGCGCCCAGCCCAGCTGCAAAAAGCCCCAGGGCACGAGCATGCCGATGCCGAAGATCAGCACCGAATGCAGCGACTGGCGCCATTCGCGGCGCAGCTGGTCGGGCTTGAGCGCGCGGGTGTCGAGCGCGCGGCCGATGCCGCGGCGCGCGAGCCCGCGCGTCAGCGCCGACATGCCCCAGCCGCCCAGGGCATAGAGGCCCGCAAAAAAGACCAGTCCCCATGCCATGACCTGCCAGGCATTGAGCTGAACGAACCAACTGCCAGTGTCCATCGAGGCTCCATCAGGTGAATGCATCCGACCAAAGTCAATGATAGCGGGATGGATTCCCTGAGCGGCAAGCCTCAGCGCCCGAGCGCGAACACCACCGGCGTGCGGTTGTCCGCGGGCATGGGCAGCTGCTTCCAGTCGCGCACCAGCCGGCTTTCGATGCGCGCCGTCGCCAGCGTCAGGCCCGCGGCCAGCGCCAGGCGGCTGTTGGGCTGGAGCGTCTGCAGCAGCGCCTGCCACAGCGCCGGGTTGCGGTAGGGCGTCTCAATGAAGAGCTGGGTCTGACCCTGGCGCAGCGCCAGCGCCTCGAGCTCGCGGATGCGCTGGCTGCGCGCGGCACCGTCCTGGGGCAGGTAGCCGACAAACGCGAAGTTCTGGCCGTTGAGGCCGCTGGCGGCCAGCGTCAGCAGCAGCGATACCGGGCCGACCAGTGGCGCCACCGTCAGCCCCAGGTCATGCGCGGCGCGCACGATGGAGCTGCCCGGGTCGGCAATGGCCGGCATGCCAGCCTCGCTGACCAGGCCGATGTCGTGGCCGGCAAGCGCTGGCGCCAGCAGCGCCTTGGCATCGAACACCGCGCTGCCCTTGTCGCCATGGTCGCCCTTCTTGTGCGCCTCGCGCGGCAGCTCGACGATGGACTGCGCCTGGATCGTTGCCGCCAGTGGGAACAGTGGTGCGATGCGGTTGAGGTAGCCGCGCGTGCTCTTGGCGTTCTCGCAGATCCAGTGCGTGAGGCCGGCGGCGCGGCGCAGCGTGGCCTCGGGCAGCACGTCGGTCAGCGGGGACTGGCTGTCGCAGCCGAAGTCCAGCGGCGCGGGCACCAGGTACAGCGTGCCGCGCGGGGTGGTGGTGGTGGAAGCGTTCATGGCAGTTGCAGCCCTGCGGCGCGCAGCAGCTCGGCGGTGCGGATCAGCGGCAGGCCGATCAGCGCCGTCGGGTCGTCATTGAGGATCTGCGTGAGCAGGGTGATGCCCAGGCCCTCGCTCTTGGCGCTGCCCGCGCAGTCATAGGGCTGCTCGGCGCGCAGGTAGCGTTCGATCTCGTCGTCCTGCAGGTCGCGGAACTGCACCTCCACGGTGGCCAGCGCGGTCTGCGCGAAGCCGCTGGCCTGGCACACCACGCTGACGGCGGTCTCGAACAGCACCGTCTGGCCGCGCATCGCCTGGAGCTGGCGCACCGCGCGCTCGTGCGTCAGCGGCTTGCCCAGCGGCTGGCCGGCAAGGTCGGCGACCTGGTCGGAGCCGATGACGATGGCTTCGGGGTGCAGCGCGGCCACGGCGCGGGCCTTGGCTTCGGCCAGGCGCAGCGCCAGCGCGCGCGGGGTCTCGCCCGGCGCCGGGGTTTCGTCCACTTCGGGCGAAACCGTATCGAACGCCAGGCCCAGGCGGGCCAGCAGCTCGCGGCGGTAGCGCGAGGTCGAACCCAGGATCAAGGGACGCTGGTGCAAAGGATTCGGAATGGCAGGGGATTCAAGCATGCGCCGATTCTCTTACACTGGCTGCCATGACCAAGGAATTTTCCCCGCAACGGCTCGATGTCAAGGCGTTTGCGCAAGCACAGGCGCACACCGAAGGCCAGGAGCCGCTCTCGCAATTGAACCGCCTGGTGCTCGAAGCCCAGGGCCCGCACGATGGCGTCCACGTCCGCTGGGCGGCCCAGGGCGAGCTGCGTGCCGAAACCGGCGCCCAGCCCCAGGTATGGCTGCACCTGCAGGCCGAGACGGACCTGCCGATGATTTGCCAGCGCTGCCTCACGCTGGCTCCCATTCCCCTCGATGTCGAGCGTTCCTTTCGCTTTGTCGCCGATGAAGCCACCGCTGAAGCGCTGGACGACGAAAGCGAGGAGGATCTGCTGTCGCTGAGCAAGGAGTTCAATCTGCTCGAGCTGATAGAGGACGAACTGCTGATGGAGCTGCCCGTGGTGCCGCTGCACGACATCTGCCCCGAAGCCGTGCCATTGGCGTCGAGCGACGACGATTTCGAGCAGGCCAACAGCGAAAAACCCAATCCTTTTGCAGCGCTTGCCAGCCTGCGTATCACCAAGCCAAAGCCCTAGGTTTGGCTTTTTCACCCAGCCCCAAAAAGACATCGAGACAGAGCGCTGCGCCAGCACCGGAGAAGGGGGTATTCCACATTCCCTGGTGTTTGCGTTATACTCTTAGGCTTCTCGCGAATCCCCTCGTGTCTTCAATGGGCTGATCGCGTTTTTTACCAACCCCTTCAAGACTCAGGAGCCACCATGGCTGTTCAGCAAAACAAAAAATCCCCTTCCAAGCGCGGCATGCACCGTTCGCACAACGCTCTGAACGTGCCCGGCATCGCTGTCGAGCAGACCACCGGTGAAATCCACCTGCGTCACCACATCAGCCCCACCGGCGTCTACCGCGGCCGTCAGGTGCTGAAGAACAAGTCTGAAGCCTGATCTTCGACCGCTCCCACAGGGCCCGCGGCTACACATTGAGTAGCGCGGGCTTTTGTGTTTTTGAACGCGTTATTTTTCTTTGAGACCTCCTAGCAGGTCCGCAAGTCGCCCATGATCACACTGGCTGTTGACTGCATGGGGGGCGATCACGGCCCCCGCGTCACGCTCGCGGCGTGCCGTCAGTTTCTCGAAAAACATCCCCAGGCGCATCTTTTGCTCGTCGGCAAGCCCGAGAGCCTGGCATCCTTCCAGCATGAGCGTGTGACCCTGGTCGCGGCTTCCGAGGTCGTCGGAATGGATGATCCGGTGGAAGTCGCGCTCAGGCGCAAAAAAGACTCCTCCATGCGCGTGGCCATCGAGCAGGTCAAGAACGGCGCCGCCGCCGCTGCCGTGTCCGCGGGCAACACCGGCGCGCTGATGGCCATCGCGCGCTATGTGCTCAAGACCCTCGAAGGCATCGACCGCCCCGCCATTGCCGCGCAGCTGCCCAACAGCCTGGGCCGCGCGACCACCGTGCTGGACCTGGGCGCCAACGTCGACTGCACTGCCGAGCATCTGCTGCAGTTCGCGTTCATGGGCACGGCGCTGGTGTCGGTGCTCGACGAGAACTCCAAGGCTTCGGTCGGCTTGCTCACCATCGGCGAAGAGGCCATCAAGGGCAGCGACGTCATCAAGCGCAGCGGCGAGCTGCTGCGCAAGGCCGGACAGGCCGGTGAGCTCAACTTCTTCGGCAACGTCGAAGGCAACGACATCTTCAAGGGCACGGTCGATATCGTGGTCTGCGACGGTTTCGTCGGCAACGTGGCGCTCAAGACCAGCGAAGGCGTGGCCTCGATGATCAGCAACGGGCTCAAGCAGGAGTTCAAGCGCAACCTGCTGACCAAGATGGCGGCCGTGGTCGCCTACCCGGTGCTGTCGGCGCTGATGAAGCGCATGGACCACCGCCGCTACAACGGCGCCGCGCTGCTGGGTCTGCGCGGCCTGGTGTTCAAGAGCCATGGATCGGCGGATGCGATTGCTTTCGAGTACGCCTTGAGCCGGGCGTATGATGCGGCCTGCAATAACTTGCTTGACCGCGTTCAGTCCCGGATCGCCCGCGCCGCCCCCCTGTTGGACGCCGTGCCAGCCAGTCCGGCTGCGCCCGTGTCGGCGTCTTGAGCCTACAAACAGATGAGCATCTATTCCCGCATCACCGGCACCGGAAGCTACCTGCCGCCCCGGCGAGTGACCAACCAGGACATCCAGGCCGATCTGGCCACGCGTGGCATTGAAACTTCGGACGAGTGGATCGTCGAGCGCACCGGCATCCGTGCCCGGCATTTCGCCGCGCCCGATGTCACCAGCAGCGACCTGGCGCTCGAAGCCTCGCGCAACGCGCTGGAAGCCGCAGGCCGCACGCCCGCCGAGGTCGACCTGATCATCGTCGCCACGTCCACGCCCGACATGGTGTTCCCGTCCAGCGCCGCCATCCTGCAGCACAAGCTCGGCGCCAACGGCTGCCCGGCATTTGACGTGCAGGCAGTGTGCAGCGGCTTTGTCTACGCGCTCACGGTGGCCGATGCGTTGATCAAGACCGGCAGCGCCAAATGCGCGCTGGTGATCGGCGCCGAAGTCTTCAGCCGCATCCTCGATTTCAACGACCGCACGACCTGCGTGCTGTTTGGCGATGGCGCCGGCGCCGTGGTGCTCGAAGCGTCCGAGCAGCCGGGCATCCTGGCGAGCGACCTGCACGCCGATGGCAAGCACAGCGGCATCCTGTGCGTGCCCGGCAACGTCTCGGGCGGCCAGGTGCTGGGCGATCCGGTGCTGAAGATGGACGGCCAGGCGGTGTTCAAGCTGGCCGTGGGCGTGCTCGAGAAAGCCGCGCGCGCCACGCTCGACAAGGCCGGCATGACCGATGCCGACATCGACTGGCTGATTCCCCACCAGGCCAACATCCGCATCATGCAGAGCACCGCCAGGAAGCTCAAGCTGCCGATGGAAAAAGTGATCGTCACCGTCGACCAGCATGGCAACACCTCGGCGGCGTCGATTCCGCTGGCGCTGGACCATGGCATCCGCAACGGGCAGATCAAGCCCGGCCAGAACCTGCTGCTCGAAGGCGTGGGCGGGGGCTTCACCTGGGGCGCGGTGCTGCTCAAGCTGTGACCGCCAGCGGCCCCCGGGGCCGCTTTTTTCCAAAAACTAGAAGAAGACCGTGAGCATGAAGAAATTTGCATTTGTCTTTCCAGGCCAGGGCTCGCAGTCCGTGGGCATGCTGGACGCGTGGCAAGGCCACCCGGTGGTCGTGCAGACCCTGGCGGAAGCCTCCGACGCGCTGGGTGAGGATGTGGCCCAGCTGATCCACACCGGCCCGAAGGAAGCGCTGGCGCTGACCACCAACACCCAGCCGGTGATGCTGGTCGCGGCCGTGGCCGCATGGCGCGTCTGGCAAGCCGAAGGCGGCGCGCAGCCCGAGGCGCTGGCCGGGCATTCGCTGGGCGAGTATTCGGCGCTGGTCGCTGCCGGCGTGCTGACGCTGGCCCAGGCCGCGCCGCTGGTGCGCCTGCGCGCGCAGGCCATGCAGGAAGCCGTGCCCGTGGGCACGGGCGCGATGGCCGCCATCCTGGGCATGAACGCCGACGCGGTGACCGCGGGCTGCGCCGAGGTGACGGCCAGCCTGGGCGGCGCCGAAGTCGTCGAGGCGGTGAATTTCAACGATCCCGCGCAGACCGTCATTGCCGGCAGCAAGCTGGCGGTGGAAAAGGCCTGCGAAGCCCTCAAGGCCGCGGGCGCCAAGCGCGCGCTGCCGCTGCCGGTGTCGGCGCCGTTCCATTCCAGCCTGATGAAGCCCGCCGCCGAGAAGCTGCGCGCAGCGCTGGCACAGACCGCCTTTGCCGCGCCGCGGATTGCGGTGATCAACAACATCGACGTCGCGGTGCAGACCGAGGCCGATGCCATCCGCGAGGCGTTGTACCGCCAGGCCTTCGGCCCGGTGCGCTGGGTCGAGTGCGTGCAGGCCATGAAGGCCCGTGGCATCACCCACCTGGTCGAATGTGGCCCGGGCAAGGTGCTGACCGGCCTGACCCGGCGCATCGACGCCGAACTCGTGGGCGCAGCCCTCTCAGATCCGGCCACGCTGGCCGAAGTGAAAGAATTGATCGCATGACAGAAACCTCCAAACCCCAAGTAGCCCTGGTCACCGGCGCCACGCGCGGCATTGGCGCTGCCATTGCGCTCGAACTTGCCGGCCGCGGCTTCCACGTCGTTGGCACAGCCACCTCCGACAGCGGCGCCGAGCGCATCGGCGCAGCCCTGGCGGCCTTCCCCGGCTGCCGCGGTGTCAACCTCAATGTCACCGACGGCGCTGCTGTCGAGGCGCTGATCGACGGCATCGTCAAGGTCCAGGGCGGCCTGCATGTGCTGGTCAACAACGCCGGCATCACGCGCGACCAGCTGGCCATGCGCATGAAGGACGAAGACTGGGATGCGGTCATTGACACCAATCTCAAGGCGGTTTTCCGCGTCAGCCGCGCCGCCATCCGTCCCATGATGAAGCAGCGTTTTGGCCGTATCATTTCGATCACCAGCGTGGTGGGTGCCTCGGGCAACCCGGGCCAGGCCAACTACGCCGCTGCCAAGGCCGGCGTTGCCGGCATGACGCGCGCACTGGCGCGCGAGCTCGGCAGCCGCAACATCACCGTCAACTGCGTGGCCCCCGGTTTCATTGAAACCGACATGACCGCGCAGCTGCCGCAGGAGCAGCGCCAGGCGCTGCAATCGCAGATTGCCCTGGGGCAACTGGGCCAGCCGTCCGACATCGCACATGCCGTCGCCTACCTCGCATCCTCGGGTGCGGGTTATGTGACAGGGCAGGAATTGCATGTCAACGGTGGCATGTACATGTAATTGTCAAGAGTCAATGCCGTATGTCCGAACGGCGGCTGTGCAGGGGTTTTGCTCCGAGCAGCTAGAATCGCGGATTCATTCACAACCCCCAGAGGGAAACCATGAGCGATATCGAAGCACGTGTCAAAAAAATCATTGCCGAACAACTTGGCGTGGAAGAGTCTCAAGTCACCAGCGAAAAGGCCTTCGTGGCTGATCTGGGTGCAGACTCGCTGGACACCGTGGAACTGGTGATGGCTTTGGAAGACGAATTCGGCATCGAGATTCCCGATGAAGACGCCGAGAAGATCACGACGGTGCAAAACGCCATCGACTACGCCAATACCCACCAGAAGGCCTAAAGGCCTGCGCGCATTGCGCGTTCAGTAGAAAGTTTTACGCATGAGCCGTCGTCGCGTTGTCGTGACCGGCCTGGGTTGCATCAGCCCCGTAGGTAACACGGTGGCGGATGCCTGGGCCAATATCTTGGCCGGCCAGTCCGGAATTGACCTCATCACGAAGTTCGATACCTCGAACTTTTCCTGCCGGATCGCAGGTGAGGTCAAAGGGTTTGATGTCGAGTCCTACATGAGCGCAAAGGATGCGCGCGGTATGGACAGCTTCATCCACTATGGCATTGCGGCTGCGGCTCAGGCGGTGCAGGATGCGGGCCTGCCTACGGGCGAAGCCCTGTCCGATGAACTGGCCACGCGCATTGCGTGCGTGGTGGGTTCGGGCATCGGTGGCCTGCCGCTGATTGAAAACACCCAGATCGAACTGGGCAACCGCGGCCCGCGCCGCATCACTCCGTTTTTCGTGCCCGCGTCCATCATCAACATGGTGGCCGGACATGTGTCCATGCGTTTTGGCTTCAAGGGGCCGAATATCGCTGTGGTCACGGCGTGCACCACCGGATTGCATTGCATCGGTGAAGCGGGTCGCATGATCGAATACGGCGATGCCGACGTGGCGATTGCTGGCGGCACGGAAGCGACAGTCTCGCCTTTGGGCGTGGGCGGTTTTGCCGCGATGCGTGCGCTTTCGACGCGCAATGACGATCCCAAGACGGCCTCGCGCCCCTGGGACAAGGACCGTGACGGTTTTGTGCTGGGCGAGGGCGCCGGCATGCTGGTGCTCGAAGAGTACGAACATGCCAAGGCCCGCGGTGCCAGGATTTACGCTGAACTGGCGGGCTTCGGCATGAGCGCCGACGCCGGACACATGACCGCGCCCAACATGGACGGCCCGCGCCGCGCCATGCTCAACGCCATGCGCAATGCAGGAATCAACGCCGACCAGGTGGATTACCTCAATGCCCATGGCACCTCCACGCCGCTGGGCGACCTCAACGAGACGCATGCCATCAAGGCGGCGCTCGGCGACCATGCGAAAAACCTAGTGGTGAGCTCGACCAAGTCGATGACCGGTCACCTGCTCGGTGGCGCTGGCGGCATCGAAAGCGTGTTCACCGTGCTCGCGCTGTACCACCAGAAGGTACCGCCGACCATCAACATCTTCTCGCAGGATCCGGAATGCGATCTTGACTACTGTGCGAACACCGCGCGGGACATGAAGATCGACGTGGCGCTGAAGAACAACTTCGGTTTCGGCGGGACCAATGGCTCGCTGATCTTCAAGCGGATCTGATCGACTTTTACGCCGCTGCACCATGCCCCAAGCGCCGCTCTCCCGCACATGTGCCGGCGAGACGGCGCTTTTTTCATGGGGCGGCGCCATGGCGCGCACCGCGCCGCCGCGGCAGATCCATGCGCTGACAAAACCGCCGCGGGCGTTGGGCTGGGCCCTGCTGGCGCTGGCCGGGCTGTCGGCGGCCACGCTGGCGCTGTGGGCCTTGCAGGGCGCGGGCGTGCGGCCCTGGCCGGTGGCACTGGGCCTGGCGCTGTGGCTTGCCGTGGGTGCGGGCGCCTGGCGCAGCTGGCGGCACTGGCCCGAAGGCCGCCTGGAGTGGGACGGCCGCGCATGGTGGCTGCATGGCGAGCCGGGCACGCGGCCGGTTTTGCTGCGCGCTGTGCCTGAGGTCTGCTGGGACGGGCAGGGCAGCCTGCTGCTGCGCGTGGCGCTGCCCGCGCGGCGCCGGTGCTGGCTGTGGCTGCAGGAGGCCAGCGCGCCTGCGCTGTGGGGTGATCTGCGGCGTGCGGTATATTGGCGCGCCCGGCCTGCCTCGAACGCCTGACAGCGCCAGAGGCCGCGCAGCGCGCGCCCTGAACGATTCCATGAAGCCTTCCGTGACTCCTCCCACCCCCAGCGACAGCGACCTCCAATTGGTGGAGCGGACCAATGCCGGGGACCAGCGGGCCTTCGAGCTGCTGGTGATCAAATACCAGCGCCGCATCGAGCGGCTGATCGCGCGCATGGTGCGCGATACCGATCAGGTGCAGGACATCGCGCAGGAGACCTTCATCCGCGCCTACCGCGCGCTGCACCAGTTCCGCGGCGAGGCCCAGTTCTACACCTGGCTCTACCGGATCGCGGTCAACACCGCGAAGAAGGCGCTGCTCGACATGAAGCGCAATCCGGTGGTGTCCGATTCCTCATTGCGTGGTCAAGGCGATGAAGATGAAACTTCTTACCTCGGACAAGAACTAACCACAGACGAGACACCCGAAACGGTGCTGGCGGCGCAGGAAATCGCCGAAGCGGTGAATGCGGCAATGCAGGCCTTGCCCGAGGAATTGCGCCAGGCGGTGACGCTGCGCGAGATCGAGGGCCTGAGTTACGAGGAGATTGCCGTGGCCATGGAGTGTCCGATCGGCACGGTGCGTTCGCGCATCTTTCGTGCACGCGAGGCGATTTCCGCGCGGGTCAAGCCCATGCTGGAAAACCAGACGGGCAAGCGTTGGTAGGTTGGGCGCTGCAGCGGCGCCGGTGGATGACAACATGAATCAAGATCTGAACCATAGTCAAAGAGAACAGTTGTCGGCGCTGGCCGACGGGCAGCTCGCGGGCGAGGACATCGGCGCGGCGCTGGCATTTGCCGACAGCGACGAAGGCCGCCAGACCTGGCAGCTCTACCAGCTCGTCGGCGACGTGCTGCGCTCGCCCGAGCTGGCGCACCATGCCCAGCACGATGTGCTGTCCGGTGTGCGCGCCGAGCTGGCACGCGAGCCGCAGCCGCGCTTGCAGCCGGCACAGCTCGAGCCGATTGCCGCGGCGCGCGGTCCTGACCGGGCTGCCAACAACGCCGTTTTCCGCTGGAAGATCGCCGCGGGCGTGGCTTCGGTGGCGGCCGTCGCGGCGCTCGGCTGGAGCTCGCTGCTCACGGGCGGCGACGGCGCGGCGGGCATGCAGCTGGTGCAGGGCGGCGCGACCGAGCAGTCGGTGCCCGGCGAAATGCTGGCCATGCAGGCCGGGCCGGGCGCGCCGATCATGCTGCGCGACCCGCGCCTGGACGAGCTGCTGGCCGCGCACCGCCAGTACAGCGGCGTCGCGGCGCTGCAGATGCCCGCGAACTTCCTGCGCAACGCGAGTTTTTCTGACGCTGCGGTGCACCACTGAACGCCCGGGTCAGGTGCATGATGGCGGGGTGATGGGCGCGCGTGCCGGGAACCAAATCCACCCGGCGCTTTCCAAAGCTTGTTTGCTTCGAGAATCGTGAAAGGTTGAGAATGTCCCATACCTCCTGGAGATCGGCACGTTCATGCGTGCTGGCATCGGTCATGGCAGCGGCGTCGGCGGGCGCGCTGCTGCCCGCGTCGGCGTTTGCCCAGGCGCCCGCGCCGGCCGCCGCGGCCTCGGTGCGCGGCCTGCCGGACTTCACCGATCTGGTGGAGCAGGTCGGCCCCTCGGTGGTCAACATACGCACCTCGGAAAAGGTCGCCAGCCGCGGCAACGCCAGCGGCATGGACGAAGACATGCTGGAGTTCTTCCGGCGTTTTGGCGTGCCCATTCCCAACCTGCCGCAGCGCCCGCAGCAGCGTCCCCAGCAGCCGCAGCAGCCCGAGGAAGAGCAGCCGCGCGGCGTGGGCTCGGGCTTCATCCTGACGCAGGACGGCTACGTGATGACCAATGCGCATGTGATCGAGGGCGCATCCGAAGTCATCGTGACGCTGACCGACAAGCGTGAATTCAAGGCCAAGGTCATTGGTTCGGACAAGCGCACCGACGTGGCGGTGGTGAAGATCGAGGCCCGGGGCCTGCCTGCCGTGAAGGTGGGCGACGTCAATCGCCTCAAGGTCGGCGAATGGGTGATGGCCATCGGCTCGCCCTTCGGCCTGGAAAACAGCGTCACCGCCGGCATCGTCAGCGCCAAGCAGCGTGACACGGGCGAATACATTCCCTTCATCCAGACCGATGTGGCGATCAACCCCGGCAATTCGGGTGGACCGCTGATCAACCTGCGCGGCGAAGTGGTGGGCATCAACAGCCAGATCTACTCGCGCTCGGGCGGCTTCATGGGCATCTCCTTTGCGATTCCCATGGACGAGGCGATTCGCGTGAGCGACCAGCTGCGCGCCTCGGGCCGCGTGACGCGCGGGCGCATCGGCGTGCAGATCGGCGCCGTGACCAAGGACGTGGCCGAGTCCATCGGCCTGGGCAAGCCCCAGGGCGCGCTGGTCAGCGCTGTCGAAGCCGGCTCGCCGGCCGAGAAGGCGGGCATCGAGCCGGGGGACGTGATCACGCGCTACGAAGGCAAGCCGATCGAGAAGTTTGGCGACCTGCCGCGCATGGTCGGCAACACCAAGCCCGGCAGCAAGAGCGCGATCACGGTGTTTCGCCGCGGCAGCGCGCGGGATCTGACGATCACCATTGCCGAAGTCGAGCCCGATGAAAAGGCCGCTGTCGCCGCCGCGCCCGCCGAAGACAAGGCGTCCAAGTCCTCGGCCGCGGCCCAGCAGCTGGGCCTGGGCGTGGCCGAGCTGACCGAAGCGCAGAAGAAGGAGCTCAAGATCAAGGGCGGCGTGCGCGTGGCCTCGGCCGAAGGTGCGGCGGCGCGCGCCGGGCTGCGCGAAGGCGATGTGCTGCTGGCCGTGGCCAACACCGAGATCACGAACCTCAAGGGCTTCGAGGCCGCGCTGGCCAAGGCCGACAAAGCCAAGCCAATCAATCTGCTGGTGCGCCGCGGCGAGTGGGCGCAGTATGTGCTGATCCGCCCGACGCGTTGAACGGGGCCTGCGCCAATCTCCCTGGACAGGCGCATGCACCGCGCAACGCCGGCTCCGGGGCATTGGGTAGAATGGCCGGTTGCGGCCTGGACGGGCGGCGGCCCGCGCCCTTGAGGGGTACGCGCCGCGAATCCCCCGTTTCGGCCAGGTGGAGCGCGTTGCGGGTGCCTGTGGCCCCGCACGCATGACCCTGTCGCCAGCTGGCAATTCCCTTCGGGGCGGTGCCTGGCGGCTTCTGAAGTGGGGCTTTTTGCCTACAATGAAGCCCCAACCATCGCAGTTGCCCTAGATTGTTGGTTCAGGGCGCGTCTCCAGTCGACGCGCCCTTTTTTCTTGCACGCGCCACCCTTCGTTTTTTTCTTACCAGACGCCCTTCGTTGATGAAGCACATCAGAAATTTTTCCATCATTGCGCATATCGACCATGGCAAGTCGACCCTTGCAGACCGACTGATCCAACGCTGCGGCGGTCTCGCCGAGCGCCAAATGGAAGCGCAGGTGCTGGACTCGATGGACATCGAGAAAGAGCGCGGCATCACCATCAAGGCTCAGACGGCGGCGCTGCAGTACAAGGCCAAGGACGGCCAGATCTACAACCTGAACCTGATCGACACTCCGGGCCACGTCGACTTCTCGTACGAAGTCAGCCGCTCGCTGTCGGCCTGCGAAGGCGCGCTGCTGGTGGTCGATGCTTCGCAGGGCGTCGAGGCCCAGACCGTGGCCAACTGCTACACCGCGCTGGACCTGGGCGTCGAGGTGGTGTCGGTGCTCAACAAGATGGATCTGCCCAATGCCGATCCCGAGAACGCCAAGGCCGAGATCGAGGATGTGATCGGCATTGACGCCACGGATGCGATTCCCTGCTCGGCCAAGAGCGGCATGGGCATCGACGAGATCCTCGAAGCCGTCGTTGCGCGCATCCCCCATCCCAAGGGCGAGCCCGAGGCGCCGCTGCGCGCGATGATCATCGACAGCTGGTTCGACTCCTATGTGGGCGTCGTGATGCTGGTGCGCGTGGTCGATGGCCAGCTCAAGAAGAACGAGCGCATCAAGCTCATGGCGACCGGCGCGGTCTTTGAAGCCGGCTCGCTGGGCGTGTTCACGCCGGCCAACGAGGCGCGCGAGGCGCTGCGCGCGGGCGAGGTCGGCTACGTGATCTGCGGCATCAAGGAATTGAAGGCCGCCAAGGTCGGCGACACCATCACGCTGGAAAAGAAGCTGCCCAACAACCTGGGCCCGGCCACGCAGGCGCTGCCCGGCTTCAAGGAAATCCAGCCCCAGGTGTTTGCCGGTCTGTACCCGACCGAAGCGAGCGAATACGACTCGCTGCGCGACGCGCTCGAGAAGCTCCAGCTCAACGATGCCTCGCTGCAGTACGAGGCCGAAGTCTCACAGGCGCTGGGCTTTGGCTTTCGCTGCGGCTTCCTGGGCCTGCTGCACATGGAAATCGTGCAGGAGCGCCTGGAGCGCGAGTTCGACCAGGACCTGATCACCACCGCGCCCAGCGTGGTCTACCAGGTGGTCAAGGCCGATGGCGAGGTGGTCATGGTCGAGAATCCGTCCAAGATGCCCGACCAGGGCCGGATGGAGGAGATCCGCGAGCCCATCGTCACCGTGCATCTGTACATGCCGCAGGAATATGTGGGTCCGGTGATGACGCTGGCCAACCAGAAGCGCGGCCTGCAGCTCAACATGGCCTACCACGGCCGCCAGGTCATGCTGACCTACGAGATGCCGCTGGGCGAGATCGTGCTCGACTTCTTCGACAAGCTCAAGAGCGTCTCGCGCGGCTATGCCTCGATGGACTATGAGTTCAAGGAGTTCCGCGCTTCCGACGTGGTCAAGGTCGACATCCTGCTCAACGGCGAGAAGGTCGACGCGCTGTCGATCATCGTGCACCGTTCGCAGTCGGCCTACCGCGGCCGCGCCGTGGTTGCCAAGATGCGTGAAATCATCAGCCGCCAGATGTTCGACGTTGCCATCCAGGCCGCGATCGGCGCCAACATCATCGCGCGCGAGACTGTCAAGGCGCTGCGCAAGAACGTGCTGGCCAAGTGCTATGGCGGCGACATCAGCCGCAAGCGCAAGCTGCTGGAAAAGCAAAAGGCCGGCAAGAAGCGCATGAAGCAAATTGGCGCGGTCGAAGTTCCGCAGGAAGCCTTTCTGGCGATTTTGCAAGTGGAGGATTGATGCGAACGATGCAATGGATCACGGCGGCCATACTGGGCGCCTTCTTGGGGTACATCGGTGCCTGGTATATGGGATTCCTGCAGGGCAACTTCTCGCTGCTGCTGTTCCTGGCCACGGTGGTGACCGGCGTCTACTGGATTGCCGAGCGCCTGTATTTCTGGCCGCGCCGGCGCGACGCGGCGATGGCGCTCGAGCAGTCGGTGCTGGCGCGCCGCGCCGAGCTCGACCTCAAGGGCATTGCCAAGGTCGACCTCGTGCTCAGCCCCGAAGCACGCGGCCGCGTGCTGATGCAGCCCTGGTGGCTGGACTGGACCGCGGGCCTGTTCCCGGTGATCGCCGTCGTCTTCGTGCTGCGCTCCTTCCTGTTCGAGCCCTTCAAGATTCCCTCGGGCTCGATGATTCCCACGCTGCTGGTCGGAGACCTGATCCTGGTCAACAAGTTCACCTACGGGGTGCGCCTGCCGGTGATCAACAAGAAGATCATCGACGTCTCCACGCCCGCGCGCGGCGACGTGATGGTGTTCCGTTTTCCGCCCCAGCCCACGCTGGACTACATCAAGCGGGTGGTCGGCGTGCCCGGCGACGAAGTGGCCTACCTCAACAAGCGCCTGACCATCAACGGCCAGGCCGTGGAAACCGGCAAGCTGCCCGACTTCTTTGAAAAAGACGCGATGCAGTATTTCCAGCAGTTCCAGGAAACGCTCGGCGACAAGTCGCATCGCCTGCTCAATAACGCCAATGCATCGGCCTTCATCCAGGGCGCGAGCGACTTTCCGTTTCGTGAAAACTGCCGTTACAGTGTCGAAGGCGTGAGCTGCAAGGTGCCCGCAGGGCATTACTTCGTGATGGGTGACAATCGCGACAATTCGCTCGATTCCCGCTACTGGGGGTTTGTGCCGGACCAGAACATCGTCGGCAAGGCCTTCTTTGTCTGGATGAATTTCGGCGATATCCAACGCATCGGCAGCTTCAACTGAAGCCGCTGGCGCACACCGACAGGCCCGGGCCGAGCGGTCCGTGACGAGGAAATGGAAACATGAGAATGCATAACATTGCCCGCCGCACGCGCCAGCGTGGGCTTTCCTTTCTGGGCCTGGTGTTTATGGCCGTGGTGGCCGTGTCCGTGGTCGCTATTGGGGGACAATCCGTTCCCGTCTTCCTGGAGTACCAGGCTGTGATCAAGGCCGCCAAGAAGGCGGCCCGCGAAGGCTCGACGGTGCCGGAGGTGCGTGCCATCTTCGACCGGGCCGCGCAGATCGACAACATTTCTTCCATTCAGGGCTCGGATCTGGAAGTGACCAAGCACAACGAACGGGTGCAGGTTGCCTTCAGCTACACGCGCGAGATAGCGCTCGCAGGGCCGGCCTATCTCGTTTACCGTTTCAAGAAGCAGATTCCCTAGGTGCAACCCGGACTCATCGCATTGCAGCAGCGGCTGCAGTACACATTCAAAGATCCTGCCCTGCTGCAGCGTGCGCTGACGCACCGCAGCTTTTCGGCAGACCATAACGAACGCCTGGAATTCCTCGGCGACTCGGTGCTCAGTCTGGCGGTGTCCAGCCTGCTGTTCGAGCGCCTGCGCTCCCAGCCCGAAGGCGACCTGTCGCGCGTGCGCGCCAATCTCGTCAAGCAAGATACCTTGCACCGCATTGCCGTGCGCCTGCAGCTGCCCGAGGTGCTGCGGCTGGGCGAAGGCGAATTCAAGTCGGGCGGCAAGCAGCGCCCCTCGATTCTTGCCGATGCGGTCGAGGCCGTGATTGGCGCCGTGTACCTCGATGCCGGCTATACGCCGGCCGAGGTGCTGGTGCACCACCTGTTCGAGAAGGTGGAGATCAATCCGCAGATGGAAGCGGCGGCCAAGGATGCGAAGACCGCACTCCAGGAATGGCTGCAGGGCCGCAAGATGAAGCTGCCGCAGTACCGTGTGGTGGCAACCACCGGGGCGGCGCACCGCCAGCAGTTTGAGATTGAATGCGCCATCGCCGAGATGGAACTGGTCGAGCACGGCACGGGTGGATCCCGCCGCGCGGGCGAGCAGGCCGCGGCCGAGGCCATGTTGAACCTATTGAAAGCAAAAAATCATGAATGACGCTACCCACGACGCCACCCACGACGCGGCCGGCGACGCAGGCGAGGAAAAGCCCGAAGCGTTGGACAATATCGGCGTGATGCTCGCTGCAGCCGGCGCCCCGGTGCATGTCGAAGGCCAGCGCTGCGGCCTGATTGCCATTGTCGGCAAGCCCAACGTTGGCAAGTCGACGCTGATGAACGCGCTGGTCGGTCAGAAGATCAGCATCACCTCGCGCAAGGCGCAGACCACGCGCCACCGCATCACCGGCATCGCCACGCGCGAAGCCACGCAGTTCGTGTTTGTCGACACGCCCGGTTTCCAGACCCAGCACTCCACGGCGCTGAACAAGTCGCTGAACAAGACCGTGATGGGTGCGATCAGCGATGTGGACCTGATCCTGTTTGTCGTCGAGGCCGGCAATTTCACGCTGGCCGATGCCAAGGTGCTGAGCCTGTTCAAGCCCGGCATTCCCACGCTGCTGCTGGCCAACAAGCTCGACCAGGTGCACCGCCGCGCCGATCTCGCGCCCTGGCTCAAGAGCATGCAGGAGCGCCATCCGTTCACCGAGTTCGTGCCGATGTCGGCCAAGAAGCGCGACGACATCCAGCGCCTGTTCGGCATCTGCGAGAAGTACCTGCCCGAGCAGGCCTGGTTCTACGGCCCGGACGAGCTCACCGACCGCAGCGAGAAATTCCTGGTCACGGAAACCG
>JBEVDH010000281.1:0-29809 GCA_040514115.1 Comamonas sp.
GCGATAACAAAGGACTGATCTTGTTTGGATTTTTCGAAAAACGCATTCCCCCCTATCCCACCAGTGAACCCCAGGCGCTGCCGCGCGGCTTCCTCGCTTTCATCTGGGCCTGCACCCAGGGCCTGCGCGGCTATGTGCTGTCGATGGGGCTGCTCGCGGCCGTCACGGCGGCCTACGAGGCCTGGCTGTTTTCGGTCATGGGTCGCCTGGTCGACTGGCTGACCCAGGTCGAGCCCGCGCAGCTGCTCACCGATTACCGCGGCCCGCTGCTGGGCCTGGCGGCCGTCATGCTGCTGAGCATCGGCCTGGTCGCGCTGCAGACCATGGTCAAGCACCAGGTGCTGGCCATCAACTTCCCGCTGCGCCTGCGCTGGAACTTCCACCGGCTGATGCTGGGCCAGAGCATGGCGTTCTACGCCGACGAATTCGCCGGCCGCATCACCACCAAGATCATGCAGACCGCGCTGGCCGTGCGCGACATGATCTTCACCACCACCGATGTCGTCGTCGGCATGACGGTCTACCTGGTGACGATGATGGCGCTGGCCGCGAGCTTCGACAGCTGGCTGCTGGTGCCGCTGGTGCTCTGGACCGCGGCCTATATTGCCGCCTGCTGCTACTTCGTGCCGCGGCTGGGCGCCGTGGGCAAGGCCCAGGCCGACGCGCGCTCGCAGATGACCGGGCGTATCACCGACGCCTATACCAACATCGCCACCGTCAAGCTGTTCGCGCACACGCGCCGCGAAGCCGAATTCGCGCGCTCGGCGATGGAGTCCTTTCGCCTCACGGGCAATGCACAGATGCGGCTGGTGAGCCAGTTCGAGATCGTCAACCACGCGCTGGTCGTGCTGCTGATCCTGGGCAGCAGCGGCCTGGCGCTGTGGCTGTGGTCGCAGGGCCAGATCGGCGTGGGCGCGGTGGCGGCCGTCACGGCGATGTCGCTGCGCATCTCGGGCCATGCGCACTGGGTGATGTGGGAGATGACCAGCCTGTTCGAGAGCGTGGGCACGATCCAGGACGGCATCAACACCCTGACCCACCCGCCGACGGTGCTCGATGCGCCGCAGGCCAAGCCCCTGCAGGTCACGCGTGGCGAAGTCGTGTTCGAGGATGTGGCGTTTGGCTACCGCGACGGCAGGGCGGTGATGGAGCATCTGGACCTGCACATCCGCCCCGGCGAACGCATCGGCCTGATCGGGCGCTCGGGCGCCGGCAAGTCGACGCTGGTCAACCTGCTGCTGCGTTTTCACGACCTGCGCTCCGGGCGCATCCTGATCGACGGCCAGGACATCTCCCTGGTCACGCAGGACAGCCTGCGCCAGGCGATCGGCATGGTCACGCAGGACACCTCGCTGCTGCACCGCTCGATGCGCGACAACATCCTCTACGGCCGCCCCGATGCAAGCGAGCAAGAGCTGCAGGCCGCCATCGCGCGCGCCGAGGCCAGCGACTTCATCGAGCAGCTCAACGACCGCCACGGCCACCAGGGGCTCGATGCCCAGGTCGGCGAGCGCGGTGTCAAGCTCTCGGGCGGCCAGCGCCAGCGCGTGGCCATTGCGCGCGTCATGCTCAAGAACGCGCCGCTGCTGCTGCTCGACGAAGCCACCAGCGCGCTCGACTCGGAAGTCGAGGCCGCGATCCAGCAAAGCCTCTACAAGGTGATGGAAGGCAAGACCGTCATTGCCATTGCGCACCGCCTCTCGACGATTGCCGCCATGGACCGCCTGATCGTCATGGACAAGGGCAGCATCGTCGAGGAAGGCACGCACCAGCAACTGCTGCAGCTCGGCGGCGTCTACGCGCGCCTGTGGGCGCACCAAAGCGGCGGCTTTCTGGGCGAACCCCTGGACGGTCCGCTCTGAAAGACGCCACCAGGGCTGGTGCGCCGGGCTAGGGCGGTTTCGTTCTGACGAGACCGTCATCCTTCGACAGGCTCAGGACGAACGGATAACCACCGCCGTTCGCCCTGAGCCTGTCGAAGGGCGTTTCAGGGCGCGGCGGTCAGGACGAAACCGCTCTAGGCGCCCGCGGCTGAGGCGCCCCCGGCTCAACGCGGTTCGTGCACTTCCAATGGGCGATAGGGCTCGATGCGGCTGCCGGTGTGGTTGCTGTACCCCTGCTGGCCGCTGTCGTGTTTCACGGCTGCGCCATCGGCGCGCGTGTCGCTCCAGGGCCACCACGAGCGGGCGCTGGCACAGCCGGACAGCGTGAGAACGACAGCGATGCTGGCCGCTGCCAGGGCGGATGGATTGCGCTTCATACAGACCTTTCGAAGTTTCGGTAAGCGAGGACACTGAGGATGCGCGCTGGCAGCCACATGCGCTTGTGCTCCGTCATGCAAGCCATGTAAGTTTCGGGAACAAAGTCAGTGTTTGCTTCGGCAATGTAATTTTTCTGAAACAGGCGGTGCACGGTGCTTTATCCGATGGCCGTCCAAGGTCGCCGCGGCCGCGACCGTCGGGTCCGCGGCATTTGCCTTAACATCGCCGCCTTGCTTGATAGACCCGAGCCATGATCCGTATTGCAGAACTCAAACTCCCCCTGTCGGCGATCACTTTCGATCCCGAGAACCACACCGAATTCCATCCTGAGGAACGGCTGCGCGCACTTGCGGCGCAGCAGCTGGCCCTGGCGCCCGCCGAGCTCGGCCGGCTGCAGGTATTCAAGCGCAGCTTCGATGCGCGCAAGGCCGACCTGCAGGCGGTCTACATCGTCGACCTGGAGCTGACCGATCCCGCACGGGAAGCCGCGCTGCTGGCGCACTTCGAGAACCACCCGCATGTGAACGCCACGCCCGACATGGCCTGGCAGCCCGTGGGCCAAGCGCCGGCCGATCTCGCCCAGCGCCCCGTGGTCGTGGGCTTTGGCCCCTGCGGCATCTTCGCGGCGCTGGCGCTGGCGCAGATGGGCTTCAAGCCGATCGTGCTCGAGCGCGGCAAGAACGTGCGCGAACGCACGCAGGACACCTGGGGCCTGTGGCGCAAGCGCGAGCTCACGCCCGAATCCAACGTGCAGTTCGGCGAAGGCGGTGCCGGCACCTTCTCGGACGGCAAGCTCTACAGCCAGATCAAGGACCCGCGCTACCTGGGCCGCAAGGTCATGCAGGAATTCGTCGACGCGGGCGCGCCGCCCGAAATCCTCTACGCCGCGCATCCGCATATCGGCACCTTCAAGCTGGTCAAGGTGGTCGAGAACATCCGCGCGCAGATCATTGCGCTGGGCGGCGAAGTGCGCTTCGGCCAGCGCGTGGAAGACCTGCTGCTCGATGACGCCGACAACGCGGGCATGCGCCGCGTGTGCGGCCTGATGGTGCGCGACCTCGCCACCGACACCAGCACCGAGCTGGCAGCCACGCAGGTGGTCATTGCGCTGGGCCACAGCGCCCGCGATACCTTTGCGCAGCTCTACCAGCGCGGCGTGAGCATGGAAGCCAAGCCGTTCTCGATCGGCTTTCGCATCGAGCACCCGCAAAGCGTCATCGACCGCGCGCGCTGGGGCCGCCACGCCGGCCACCCGCTGCTGGGCGCGGCCGACTACAAGCTGGTGCACCATGCGGCCAACGGCCGCGCGGTCTACAGCTTCTGCATGTGCCCCGGCGGCACCGTTGTTGCCGCCACCAGCGAGCCCGGACGCGTCGTGACCAATGGCATGAGCCAGTATTCGCGCAACGAGCGCAACGCCAACGCCGGCATGGTGGTGGCCATCGACCCGATCGACTTTCCGCGCACTGCACAAGCGTTTGCCGCGGCCTTCGACGGCCAGACCCATGGCGTGGAAGACCTCGCCGAGGGCGAGTTCCACCCGCTGTCGGGCATCGTGCTGCAGCGCGAGCTCGAATCGCGCGCCTATGTGCTCGGCGGCAGCAACTACAACGCGCCGGCACAGCGGGTGGAAGATTTCCTCGCGGGCCAGCCGTCGACGGCGCTGGGCGAGGTCGAGCCCTCGTACAAGCCCGGCGTGACCCTGATCGACCTGCAGGCGGCGCTGCCGGCCTACGCCATTGAAGCCATGCGCGAGGCCCTGCCCGCGTTTGGCAAGAAGATCCGCGGCTACGACATGCCCGACGCGCTGCTCACGGGGGTCGAGACCCGCACCTCGTCGCCGCTGAAGATCGGCCGCGACGACAGCTACCAGAGCCTCAACACGCGCGGCCTCTACCCGGCCGGCGAAGGCGCGAGCTACGCTGGCGGCATCCTGTCGGCGGGCGTCGACGGCATCCGCGTGGCCGAGGCCCTGGCGCGCCAGATCCTGGGCCTGCCCGTCCCTGCAAGCCGCCGCTGAGATGCCGACGGCGCCGGTCTTCCCCACGCCCCCCCGGCGCGCGCTGGCGCAGGCCACGCTGGCCATGGCGACCGTGGTGCTGGCCTCGAACATCCTGGTGCAGTACCCGATCAACGACTGGCTCACCTGGGGTGCGATCACCTACCCGTTTGCCTTCCTGGTCAGCGAACTGGCCAACCGCGCCCATGGCCCGGGCCATGCGCGGCGCATTGCCTGGGTCGGCTTCGCGGTGGCCGTTGCCGCGTCGCTGCTGCTGGCGCCGCTGCGCATCGCGCTGGCGTCGGGCATTGCCTTCCTGTGCTCGCAGCTGCTGGACATCCATGTCTTCGACCGCCTGCGCCAGGGCCGCTGGTGGCGCGCGCCGCTGATCGCTACGCTGCTGGCCGCGGTGCTGGACACGACGCTGTTCTGGAGCATCGGCTTTGCGGGTGAAGAGTTGCCATGGATCACCTGGGCCATTGGGGATCTGGGGGTGAAGCTGGCGATGGGGGTGGCGTTGCTGCTCCCATTCAGGCTGTGGATCGGGCGCGGGGTGTCTCCGTAGTTCTCGAGACGGCCCTATAAAAAAAGCCCACGTCTTCCAACGCGGGCTTGATTCATCATTAGGGGCCTGCGCCCCATCAATCACGCCTTCTGCAGCGCCGCAATCCGCTCTTCCATCGGCGGATGGGTCGAGAACAGCTTGCCGATATTGCCGGTGATGCCCAGCGTGGCCACGCTCTTGGGCAGCTCGCCCGGGTGCATGCCGCCCAGGCGCGCCAGTGCGTTGATCATCGGCTGCTTGCGGCCCATCAGCTGGGCGGCGCCGGCGTCGGCGCGGAATTCGCGGTGGCGGCTGAACCAGGCCACGATCATCGCCGCGACAAAGCCCAGCAGGATGTCCATCACGATGGTGGTCACGTAGTAGCCGATGCCCGGGCCCGAGCTTTCGGAGTCGTTCTTGCGCAGGAAGCTGTCGACCGCATAGCCGACCACGCGCGACAGGAACACGACAAAGGTGTTCATCACGCCCTGGATCAGCGTCATCGTGACCATGTCGCCGTTGGCGATGTGGGCGACTTCATGGCCGATGACGGCCTCGACCTCTTCGCGCGTCATGCCCGCGAGCAGGCCCGTGGACACCGCCACCAGCGCGCTGTTCTTGAACGCGCCCGTGGCAAACGCATTGGGCTCGCCTTCGTAGATGCCGACTTCGGGCATGCCGATGCCGGCCTTGTCGGCAAAGCCGCGCACGGTCTCGACGATCCAGGCTTCATCGGCGTTGCGTGGCTCGGTGATCACGTGCACGCCCGACGACCATTTGGCCACGGGCTTGCTGATCAGCAGCGAGATGATCGCGCCGCCAAAGCCCATGATGAAGGCAAAGCCCAGGAGCGCTCCGAGGTTCAGCCCGTTGGACGTGAGGAAGCGGTTGACGCCCAGCAAGCTGGCGACGATGCCCAACACCACCACGACGGCAATGTTGGTCAATAGAAAAAGGGCAATTCGTTTCATGGGGAGGAATTCTCCATAGGGAGGGACAGCGGCGCATTCACCGCATGGTCCCATCTGGGGGCGGGTGATGCAGGGTTCAAGTCACGCAGGCGCGCCGTCCGTCTGTTGTAGTGGCTTGTGAGAACGGGCGCTGCGAAACACGCAGGGATCATCATAGAAGCAAACCTGCTCGTTGCCCGGCCACCACCCCGGCACGCCCAGCACCGGCAAGGGACTAAAGGGCTTTTGCGCCAGCCAGGGCGCGCTGCACTGCGCGGCCAGTGCGACATCGACCGCGCCCGGGGCGATCTGCGGCGGCAGGCAAAGCACATGGGCGGTGATCGACTTGCGCGGCTGCACCAGCTTCTCCAGCAGCGCATGGCCGATCGGCAGCAGCCGCGCCTGCTGCCACAGCGGGCGCAGGCCCACGCCGAGCTGCTGCCAGTCGCGCCGGCGCAAGGCGTCGTGCAGCGCGGGTGGCGCCAGCAGCAGCGCGCCATTCTCGTCGAGCAGCGTGGCTGCATCGCGCAGCGGCCCGCGCCGGTCGCCGATGCCATCGAGCGCGATCTGCTGCGCCTGCAGCGCATTGAGCTGGCGCTTGAGCCGCGGGTAATGCAGCCAGACCATCGCATTGAAGAAATCGTGCAGATTGCAGCGCGTGGGCACGGCATGTTCGCGGTGAATGAATGCCTCGTAGGCCATGCCCGCCGGCAGCTGCGCCTGCGGCACGAAGCGCCAGCCCGCGAGCGGCGCAAGCCGGCCCTGCGCCTGCAGCGCGGCCAGACCGGCATTGACGGCGTCGGGCACCGTCTCGCCGGCCATGATGCGCTGCCACAGCGGCTCGGCCACGGCGCGCAGGCTTTGCAGCCAGGGCGCGGACCAGTCCACCTCCGTCCAGGCGGCGCTTGCAGGCAGGGCGCTCACAGCGGCAAGTGGAACACCAGAAACGCAGCTCGTCTCTGTTCCAAATCCGTAAAACTGGCGTACTCCAAATCAGGGGCGCCGAGCAAGGGCCGCCCCGCAGCGAGAGTGCCGTCCCCCTCCACCAAAGGATGAGAGGGGGAAGCGACGTAGTCGCTCAGGGGGTGCTTCAGATTAATTTCCAAGGAAGCGACTCACCGGAACGCAGTGGTTTGAGCTCGGCCTCGCCAAACGCAAAGCTTTCGGGTGGAGTCCACGACTCGCGGCGCAGCGTGATGGTGCCGGTGTTGCGCGGCAGGTCATAGAAGTCGGGGCCATTGAAGCTGGCAAAGGCTTCGAGCTTATCGAGCGCGCCCGCGTTATCAAAGGCCTCGGCATACAGCTCGACGGCCGCGTGCGCGCTGTAGCAGCCCGCGCAGCCGGACGCATGTTCCTTGAGATGGGCCGCATGCGGCGCGCTGTCGGTGCCCAGGAAGAATTTGGCGTTGCCGCTGGTGGCCGCCTCGACCAGCGCCAGGCGGTGGGTTTCGCGCTTGAGCACGGGCAGGCAGTAGTAATGCGGGCGGATGCCGCCGGTGAAGATCGCGTTGCGGTTGAACAGCAGATGCTGGGGCGTGATGGTCGCGCCCGTGAAGCGGTCGGATTCGCTCACGTACTGCGCGGCTTCGCGCGTCGTGATGTGCTCGAACACGATTTTCAGCGCGGGGAAATCGCGGCGCAGCGGAATCAGCTGCTGGTCGATGAAGGCCGCCTCGCGGTCGAACAGGTCGATCTCGTTGCCGGTGACTTCACCATGCACCAGCAGCAGCAGGCCTTCGCGCTGCATCGCTTCGAGCGTGGGGTAGGTCTTGCGCATGTCGGTCACACCGGCATCGCTGTTGGTGGTGGCTCCCGCGGGATAGAGCTTGAGCGCCACCACGCCCGCGGCCTTGGCGCGCACGATTTCCTCGGCCGGGATGTTGTCGGTGAGGTACAGCGTCATCAGCGGCTCGAAGGACAAGCCCTCGGGCACGGCCGCGAGAATGCGCTCGCGGTAGGCCACGGCCTGCGCCGCCGTCGTGACCGGCGGCTTGAGGTTGGGCATGATGATCGCGCGCCCGAACTGGGCGGCGGTATGCGGCACGACGGTGCGCAGGGCCTCGCCGTCGCGCACATGCAGGTGCCAGTCGTCGGGGCGGGTGATGGTGAGGGTGTCGATGGGGGCGGTGGTCATGGGGCGGTATTCTCACATTGCAGGCGCTGGGCTCGCAATTTCAATCCGTTCGTCCTGGGCCCGCTATCAATTTTGAGAGCAGGCCGTCCATGGTTCGACAGGCTCACCACGAACGGTTTTTAGGGAGCTCACTGCGAGCGGTTCCGAATCCGTTCGTCCTGAGCCTGTCGAAGGATGAACGGCCAGTGCTCAAGACTGGAGTGCAGGCCGTCCATGGTTTGACGGGGCTGCCGAGGCAGGCTCACCACGAACGGTTTGAACGAGCGGCTTGAGCCGCTCAGCAGGTTGCTTAGTGTTGCAGAATTTTGTTCAAGAATTCCTTGGTCCGCGGCTGGCGCGCATCCGGATTCTTGAAGAATTCATCGCTCGAGCAATCCTCGAGGATCTTGCCGCCGACATCCATGAAGATCACGCGGCTGGCCACCTTGCGGGCAAAGCCCATTTCGTGGGTCACGCACATCATGGTCATGCCTTCGTGGGCCAGGCCCACCATCACGTCCAGCACTTCGCCGACCATTTCCGGGTCGAGCGCCGAGGTGGGTTCGTCGAACAGCATCACGATCGGGTCCATCGACAGCGCGCGCGCAATGGCCACACGCTGCTGCTGGCCGCCCGAGAGCTGACCCGGGAACTTGTCCTTGTGCGCCGTCAGGCCCACGCGGTCGAGCATCTTCAGGCCGCGCTGGCGTGCCTCGTCGGCGCTGCGGCCCAGCACCTTGATCTGGGCGATGGTCAGGTTTTCCGTGACCGACAGATGGGGAAACAGCTCGAAGTGCTGGAACACCATGCCGACGCGGCTGCGCAGCTTGGGCAGGTTGGTCTTGGGATCATGCACGGGTGTGCCGTCCACGAAGATCTCGCCCTTCTGAAAGGGCTCGAGCGCGTTGATGGTCTTGATCAGCGTCGACTTGCCCGAGCCCGATGGCCCGCAGACGACAACCACTTCGCCCTTGCTGATGCTTGTCGAGCAGTCGGTCAGCACCTGAAAGCTGCCATACCACTTGGAGACGTTCTTCATTTCAATCATTGGTGCTCTCCGTATCCGTATTCAGTAATTCACGTCTATCCAGCCACCGACGCGGCCCACGCGGGGGACGGCAAGCAAGGGCCGCCCCGCAGCGAGGCCGTCGTCCCCCTCCACCGCAGGTTGAGAGGGGGAAGCGGCGTAAGCCGCTCAGGGGGTGCTATCTAATAATCGCGATCCGCTTGTGCAGGCGCTTGACCATCCACGACAGCGCAAAGCACAGCACGAAATAGGCCACGGCCGCGGCCAGATAGGCCTCGATCGGTCGACCGTAGTTCTTGCCTGCGACTTCGAAGCCCTTGAGCATGTCGTAGGCGCCAATGGCATAGACCAGCGAGGTGTCCTGGAACAGGATGATGGTCTGCGTCAGCAGCACCGGCAGCATGTTGCGAAACGCCTGCGGCAGCACCACCAGGCGCATGTTCTGGCCGTAGGTCATGCCCAGCGCCTGGCCCGCATTTACCTGGCCACGGGCGATCGACTGGATGCCGGCGCGCATGATTTCGCTGAAGTAGGCGGCCTCGAAGGCAATGAAGGTGATGTACGCCGAGAGCTCCGCGCCGATCGGCTTGCCGATCAGTGCCGGCATCAGCAGAAAGAACCAGAGGATCACCATCACCAGCGGGATCGAGCGCATGCCGTTGACGTAGATCGTCGCCGGCAGCACCAGCCACTTCTTGCCCGACAGGCGCATCAGCGCCAGCACCGTGCCGAACACCACGCCGCCAATGGTGGCGACCACGGTCAGCATCAGGCTGAAATACAGGCCCTTGAGCACAAAATTGCTCACCAGGTCCCAGTTGTAGAAACCAAAGTCGATTTGCAGGTCCATGCTCAGTGTCCTCCTGCACTCGAAGCGGAAATCATGCCGGGCACCTGGGCCCGCTTTTCAATCCAGGCCATGAGCCGGTTGATCGCAAACGCCGAGATGACATACAAGCCGGTGACGGCCAGATACACCTCGATGCCGCGGCCGGTTTCTTCCTGGGCCTGCATCGCAAACATGGTCAACTCCGTTACCGACACGGCAAAAGCCACCGACGAGTTCTTGAAGATATTCATCGTCTCACTGGTCAGCGGCGGAATGATGATGCGCAACCCCATGGGCAGCAGCACATAGCGGTAGGTCTGCCAGGTCGTGAAACCGACGGCCATGCCCGCATAGCGCTGGCCGCGCGGCAGCGACTGCACTCCCGAGCGCACCTGCTCCGCGATCCGCGAAGAAGTGAAGAACCCCAGGGCCAGCACCACCAGCACAAAGCCCGGAACGGACTTCATCGCCGGGATGAATGCTGGCACCACGTGGTACCAGAGAAAGATCTGTACCAGCAGCGGAACGTTGCGAAACAGCTCGACCCAGGCATTGCCGAAACGCACCAGCCACGGACTGTCGGGCAGCGTGCGCAGCACGCCGATCACCCCCCCCATCACCAGCGCCAGCACCAGTGCCAGCAGCGACACCGAAACCGTCCATCCCCAGGCCGACAACATCCAGTCCATATAGGTGATGTCGCCTCCCTTGCCGAAGCAACCCTGCACCACGGTGCGGTCCAGGGTGTCCTCGCAGAACACCTGCCAATCCCAAGCCATAGGGTTTCCTTAGTTACCTCATACCGGGTGCGCACGCCTGCTGCACCACACAAAAAACCCCCTTCGAGCCCAGCCAGAAGGGGGTTTTCATCCCAAACACGAACCAGAGTTTACTTGTTGAAAGCTTCCTTGGGCTTGTTGTTGGGGTTCTTCCAGGCGTTCTTGGTCGCGTCGGACAGCGGCAGGCCGACCTTCTGGTTGGCTGGCGGGATGGGCTGCATGAACCACTTGTCATACAGCTTTTCCAGGCTGCCATCGGCAACCTGGCGCTGGATGCTGGTGTCCACGGCCTTCAGGAAGGCAGTGTCGTTCTTGCGCACCATGCAGGCAATCGGCTCGACCGACAGCACTTCGCCGACGATCTTGAAATCGGCGGGGTTCTTGGACTTCGAGATGTTGCCGGCCAGGATCGAGCCGTCCATCACGAAGGCATCGGCACGGCCCGACTCCAGCAGCAGGAAGCTGTCGGCGTGGTCCTTGCCCATGACTTCCTTGAAGTCGATGCCCTGGGCGCGCTCGTTCTTGCGCAGGATCTGCACCGAAGTGGTGCCAGTGGTCGTGGCGACCGACTTGCCGTTCAGGTCCTTGATGCCGTTGATGCCCGAACTGGCCTTCGTGGCGATGCGCACTTCTTCCATGTACGTGGTCATGGCGAAGTCGACATCCTTCTGGCGGTTGGTGTCGTTGGTGGTCGAGCCGCACTCGAGGTCAACGGTACCGTTGGTCACCAGGGGAATGCGGTTCTGCGAGGTCACGGGCTGGTACTTGACTTCCAGCTTGGTCAGGCCCAGCTGCTTTTGCAGGTCGCTCACGACGCGGTTGGCCATTTCGGTATGGAAACCCACGTACTTGCCGTCGCCCAGCGTGTAGGCCAGAGCGCCCGAGGATTCGCGCACGCCCAGCGTGATGGTGCCCGAGGATTTGATCTTTGCCAGGGTGTCAGTGGTTTGAGCCATGACGGTGCCTGCGAGCAAACCCATGACAGCAGCTGCCAACAAATGTTTCTTCATACCTACTCCTCTGATGACTGCGAAATGAAAAGAGCGCCCAAACGCGCCGGGCTAGCCTTGATTGTGGACCAGATAGCCATTTTGCTCCCGGTGGTCATTACCTATAGTGACAACCGCAACGAAACGCGTCCTAACCGCCACAAACACTGCCCATACCAGGGAAAACACCTAGCAAGAAGCGGGCCCGGGCCTGCAGTTATCCTAGTTCAAGGGTATTGCCATGCTCCAGCAGGAAGGCCCACAGATTTTGTGCCACGCCCTTGGGACCATCCTTGGCGGTGGGTTTTTCGCGGTAGGCGCGCACATCCATCGGCATGCGCAGGGTCTGCGTGCCTGGCGGCTCGGCGCTGACCAGGCGCCCGGCCTGCAGCTCGTTGCGTACCGCGCTGTAGGGCAGGAAAGCCACGCCATGGCCCTCGAGCGCCATCGCCTTGAGGCCTTCGGCCATGTCGGTTTCATAGACGCGCTCCAGATGGATCGCCTCGCCGGCCTGCTTCAGGATCAGCTCCGTCACCTGCCCCAGATAGGCTCCCGACGCATAGCCGAGATAGGGCAGCGGCTGCGACTGGGTACCCGGCAGCAGGTAGAGCGGACGGCCCTCGGCATCGGGCTTGGCGTAGGGGGCGAGAATTTCCCGGCCCAGGCTGACCATCTCGTAACGGTCCGGGTCCAGCTGGAAGGGCTGCGAGGGGTGGTGGTAGGCGATCAGCAGATCGCAGCCGCCTTCGACCAGGCGCAGCACCGCATCGTGCACGTTGAGCGCAAACAGCCGGCTGCGAAACGGACCGAACAACCCGTGCAGGTTCGACACCCAGGCCGGAAAGAACGTGAAGGCCAGCGTGTGCGGCACCGCAAAGCCGATCATGCCCTTGCCCGCGCTGACATGCGCACGCAGCATGCTGCGCGTGCTCTGCAGCGACTGCAGCATCTCGAGCGCCTGCTCGTACATGGTCTTGCCCGCGGGCGTGAGCCGGGTCGGGTAGGAACTGCGGTCGACCAGATCGGTCCCGGCCCAGGCTTCGAGCGCCTGGATGCGGCGGGAAAACGCGGGCTGGGTCACATGGCGCAACTGCGCCGAGCGGCTGAAACTGCGGGTTTCAGCCAAGCTCACAAAATCTTCTAGCCATTTGGTTTCCATCTCGCCATTATCCGCGCGCCCGGGCCGCGGGCCTCGGGGCAACCCGCATGGTCAGCGGCGCAACCGGGCCAGATAATGATTTCGCCCACCCCACCCGGCGGGCGCGCGTCAGGCCCTGTGGTACACGACACCTGCGGGCACGGCGAAAGTCTTTGTCCCGTTGCCCTGCGTTTTCCTGACTGTCCGCGCCCATGCCCTCTGCCCCACTGCCTCCCGACCACGACGCGTCGGCCCCGCCCCGTTCCCTGCGCATCGAAGACTGGCTCACCGTGATCATCATGGCCGCGCTGGCACTGATCACCTTTGCCAACGTGCTGGTGCGCTACCTCACCAACTCCTCGTTTGCCTGGACCGAGGAAATCTCGGTCTTCCTGATGATCCTGCTGGCCATGGTCGCGGGCTCGGCCGCCGTGGCGCGCGACCAACACATCCGCATCGAATACTTCTCCCATGGCGGCTCGGCGCAGCGCCGCCGGCGCCTCGCGCGCCTGGGCGCCCTCCTCGTCGCGCTGCTGTTCGGCCTGATTGCCGTGCTCAGCGTGCGCGTGGTCTGGGACGATTTCCGCTTCGAGGAAACCTCGCCGGGCATCGGCGTGCCGCAGTGGTGGTACTCGATCTGGCTGCCGCTGTGCTCGACGGCCATCGTGCTGCGCGCGCTCGGCCTGTATCGCCGCCAGGGCCTGCGTCCCGTGGCCGTCGAAGCAGCCACCACCGCACAAGATCGCCAGCCATGATCGCCACGCTGCTGTTTGTGGCCTTCGTGCTGCTGATGAGCGCGGGCGTGCCGATCGGCGCCGCGCTGGGCCTGGCGGGCGCGGCCTGCATCGCGCTGGCCAATGCCGACGCCCAGTGGTTCGGCCTGCTGGCCGTGCCGCAGAACTTCTACGCCGGCCTGGGCAAGTACCCGCTGCTGGCCATTCCGATGTTCGTGCTGGTCGGCGCGATCTTCGACCGCTCCGGCGTCGCGCTGCGGCTGGTCAATTTCGCAGTCGCCATCGTCGGGCGCGGCCCGGGCATGCTGCCGCTGGTGGCGATTGCGGTGGCGATGTTCCTCGGCGGCATCTCGGGCTCGGGCCCGGCCAATGCCGCAGCCGTGGGCGGCGTCATGATCGCGGCCATGAGCCGCGCGGGCTACCCGGGCTCGTTCTCGGCCAGCGTGGTCGGCGCGGCCGCCGCCACCGACATCCTGATTCCGCCTTCGGTCGCGTTCATCATCTATTCGGTGCTGGTGCCCGGCGCTTCCGTGCCGGCGCTGTTTGCCGCCGGCATGATCCCCGGCCTGCTCGCGGGCATCGCGCTGATCGTTCCGGCCGTCTGGCTCGCGCGCCGCCACAAGATGGGCGCGCTCGAAGCCACGCTGGCGCGCCCGCCTTTCTGGAAGAGCCTGCGCGAGGCCGCCTGGGGGCTGGCCGCGCCGGTACTGATCCTGGGCGGCATGCGCGCGGGCTGGTTCACGCCGACCGAAGCCGCCGTCGTGGCGGTGTTCTACGGGCTGTTTGTCGGCATGGTGGTGCATCGCACCATTTCGGTGCGCGACCTGTTTCCCATCCTGCGCGAAGCCGGCGAGCTGTCGGCGGTGATCCTGCTGGTCGTGTCGCTGGCCGGCATCTTCGCGTTCTCGCTGTCGACGCTGGGCGTGATCGACCCGGTCGCCAACGCCATCGTGCATTCGGGTCTGGGCGAATACGGCGTGCTGGCGCTACTGATCCTGCTGCTGATCACCGTCGGCATGTTCCTGGACGGCATCTCGGTGTTCCTGATCTTCGTGCCGCTGCTGCTGCCGATCATGCAGCACTACCAATGGGACCCGGTCTGGTTTGGCGTGATCCTGACGCTCAAGGTCGCGCTCGGCCAGTTCACCCCGCCGCTGGCCGTGAACCTGATGGTCTCGTGCCGCATTGCCGGCGTGCGCATGGAGTCCACCGTGCGCTGGGTCGGCCCGATGCTGCTGGCGATGTTTGTCGTGATGCTGCTGGTCATTGCCTTCCCGCAACTGGCCCTGTGGCTGCCGCACCGTTTGGGATATTGAGTCAATTACAACGAGGAGACGAGAAATGAAACTGCGCAGCTTCCTGACCACCACGCTTGCCGCCGCCGCGGCGCTGGCCTTCACCGCTCCCACGGCGCTGGCCCAGCAGAACTACAAGAGCGAATACCGCATGTCGCTGGTGCTGGGCATGCCTACGCCCTGGGGACAGGCCGGCGACATCTGGGCCAAACTGGTCAAGGAGCGCACCCAGGGGCGCATCAACATCAAGCTCTACCCCGGTGTGTCGCTGATCCAGGGCGACCAGACGCGCGAGTTCAGCGCGCTGCGCCAGGGCGTGATCGACATGGCGGTGGGCTCGACCATCAACTGGTCGCCCCAGGTCAAGTCGCTGAACCTGTTCTCGCTGCCCTTCCTGATGCCCGACTACGCGGCCGTGGACGCGTTGACCCAGGGCGAAGTCGGCCAGGACATCTTCAAGAACCTCGAGAAGGCCGGCGTCGTGCCGCTGGCCTGGGGCGAGAACGGCTACCGCGAGATCAGCAACTCCAAGCGCGCGATCCGCAAGCCCGAGGACCTCAAGGGCCTGAAGATCCGCGTGGTCGGCTCGCCGATCTTCTCCGACATGTTCAGCGCGCTGGGTGCGAACCCCACGCAGATGAGCTGGGCCGATGCCCAGCCGGCGCTGGCCAGCGGCGCGGTCGACGGCCAGGAGAACCCGCTGTTCATGTTCACCGTGCTGAAGCTGCAGACCATAGGCCAGAAATACGTGACCACCTGGGGCTACATGGCCGATCCGCTGGTCTTCGTTGTCAACAAGGACATCTGGGCCTCGTGGACTCCGGCCGACCAGGCCATCGTGCGCCAGGCCGCGCTCGATGCCGGCAAGCAGGAAATCGCGATTGCGCGCAAGGGCCTGGCGGAAGCCGACAAGCCGGTGCTCAAGGATCTGTCCGCCCTGGGCGTCACCGTGACCCAGCTCACCTCCGCCGAACGCGAAGCCTTCGTCAAGGCCACGCGGCCGGTGTATGAGAAGTGGAAGGGGCAGATCGGGAATGATCTGGTGAACAAGGCGGAAAAGGCGATTGCTGCGAGGAAATAAGCACCCCCTGAGCGGCTTTGCCCTAGGCGGGGCTCCGCTTCCCCGTCTCAACCTTCGGTGGAGGGGGCGCCCGGCTAGGGCGGCCCGCGTAGGGACGACACCCTCGCTGCGGGGCGGCCCTTGCTCGGTGTCTCCGAGCCGGGCCGCGCCAGTTTCATGCGCTGCTGAACGCTTGCGTGCTCAAACCGGCGACACCAGCGCCCGCCCCTCCAGATGGCAGCGCACATTCGCCACGAACCGGTCCACCGCCGCCTGCACCGCCTCGGGCGACCAGCCGGCCACATGGGGTGTGAGCACCACGGCGTCGAGGTCGAGCAGCTCTGCCGGGGGCTGCGGCTCGCTTTCATAGACATCGAGTCCCGCGCCCGCGAGCCGGCCGCCGCGGATGGCAGCGGCCAGCGCCGCGGTATCGACCACGCTGCCACGCGCGATGTTCACAAGGTAGCCATTCGGCCCGACCGCATCGAGCACCTCGGCATTCACCAGGTGGCGCGTGCCCGGCCCGCCCGGGGTCGCGATCAGCAGCACATCGGACCACGCAGCCAGCGCCGGCAGATCGGCAAAGTAGCGATGCGTCACCCCTTCGCGCGGCTGGCGGTTGTGGTAGCCGACTTCCATGTCGAAGCCTAGCGCGCGCTGCGCGATGCGCGCGCCAATGGTGCCCAGGCCGAGGATACCCAGTCGCTTGTGCGAGACCTGGGGCGGCATGGGCAGCTCGGTGCGCCACTTGCCGGCACGCGTGTGCTGGTCCAGGCGCACGATGCCGCGCACCGCGGCCAGCAGCAGGCCCATTGCATGGTCGGCCACGCATTCGTCATTGGTGCCCGCACCATTGCCCACGGCAATGCCCTGTGCACGCGCATGGGCCACGTCGATGTTTTCATAGCCCGCGCCCAGCGCGCAGACCAGGCCCAGACGCGGCATGGCCTGCATGTGCGCCGCGGTGAGGCCGTTCGAGCCGATGGTCAGCGCCACCTGCACGCGCGCGCCATGGGTGGCGATGGCCTGATTCCACTGCGCGGTATCTGGCTCATAGGCCAGCTCCAGCGCGGGAAAGGCCCGGGCCAGCTGGGCGCGGTGCTCCGGGGAAAGAAAGGTCAGTGCAAGCAGTACAGGTTTCATGGGATCGGTCCAGAAGTCCAAGGAAAAAAGGATTGCGGTGTCAGGCCAGCGCCTCGGCGCCCTGGCTCTGCTGCAGCGCCCACATCTGCGCGTAGCGGCCATCGATTGCCAGCAGCTGGCCATGGGTGCCACGCTCGACGATCTCGCCCGCGTCGAGCACCAGGATCTCGTGCGCATCGACCACCGTGGAGAGGCGGTGCGCGATCAGCAGCGTGGTCTTGTTGCGCGCCGCGCTCTGCAGCTCGGCCTGGATCGCGCGCTCGTTGGCCGAGTCCAGCGCCGAGGTGGCTTCGTCAAACACCAGGATCGGCGGGTTCTTCAGCAGCGTGCGCGCAATCGCCACGCGCTGCTTCTCGCCGCCCGAGAGCTTGAGCCCGCGCTCGCCGACACGCGTTGCATAGCCCTCGGGCGTGCCGGCAATGAAATCGTGGATGCGCGCGGCGCGTGCCGCGGCCACCACTTCGTCCTGGCTCGCGCCCGGGCGGCCATAGGCAATGTTGTATTCGACGCTGTCGTTGAACAGCACGGTGTCCTGGGGCACGATGCCGATCGCCTGGCGCACGCTGGCCTGGGTCAGGCCGCGGATGTCCTGCCCGGCAATCATCACCCGGCCCTGCTGCACGTCATAGAACCGGAACAGCAGCCGCGCCAGCGTCGACTTGCCCGAGCCCGAAGGGCCGACCACGGCCACGGTCTTGCCCGCCGGAATTTCGAAGCTCACGCCGCGCAGGATGGGCCGCGCCGGGTCGTAGGCAAAGTGCACGTTGTCCAGGCGCACCGCCGGCGCGTCGCCCGGCTGCAACGGCTGCGCATCGGGCGCATCGGCCACCTCGCGCTCGCGGTCCATGAGCAGGAACATCCGGTCCAGATCGACCAGGCTCTGCTTGATCTCGCGGTAGAGCACGCCCAGGAAGTTCAGCGGGATATACAGCTGGATCATGAACGCGTTGACCATGACCAGGTCACCCAGCGTCAGCCGGCCCTCGACCACGCCCTGCGTCGCGCGCCACAGGATAGCGACCAGCGCCGTGGCAATGATGATCTGCTGGCCCGCGTTGAGCAGGCTCAGCGAGGACTGGCTGCGCAGCCGCACGCGGCGCAGCTCCTCGAGGTTCTCGTCATAGCGGCGCGCCTCGAAGCCCTCGTTGTTGAAATACTTGACGGTCTCGTAGTTCAGCAGCGAGTCCACGGCCTTGGTGTGCGCGGCCGACTCCTGGGCATTGGCCTCGCGCCGAAAACGCGTGCGCCAGCCGGTCAGCTGCACCGTGAAGACGATGTAGATGCTCAGCGCCGCGAGGGTGATCAGCGCAAACCAGGCATCGAAGCGCAGCGCCAGGATGGACAGCACCAGCGCCATCTCGATCAGCGTCGGCAGGATGCTGTAGAGCGAATACGAGATCAGCGATTCGGTGCTGCGCACGCCGCGCTCGATGTCGCGCGTCATGCCGCCAGTCTGGCGCTCGAGGTGAAAGCGCAGGCTCAGCGCATGCAGGTGCTCGAAGGTCTTGAGCGCGATGCTGCGCGCCGCGCCCTGCGTCGCCTTGGCAAACACCAGGTCGCGCAGCTCGGTGAACAGCGAAGTCGAAAAGCGCAGCGCACCATAGGCCAGCAGCATGGCCGCGGGCACGACCAGCACCGCGGCCGGATCGCCGGGCTTGAGCGTCAGCGCATCGACCAGCTGCTTGAGCAGCAGCGGCACGCCGACATTCGCCACCTTGGCTGCGACCATGAACAGCAGGGCCGCCAGCACGCGCCACTTGTATTCCCAGAGGTAGGGCACAAGCCGCTGGAGCGTGGCCCAGCCGGCGCCGGATGCTGGGGAAGCGGGCACGGGTAAATCGCGGGGAGATTCGGCAGAACGGCGCATCGGGGACAATTCCTGTTGTTGTATCCCCGATTGTGCCAATGCCCCCGCGTCCAGACCTTCCTCCCCACTCATTGCCCGCAGACAAGGATCTCGTGCTCAAGGTGATTCCCATGCCGGCCGATGTCAACGCCAATGGCGACATCTTCGGCGGCTGGGTCATGGCGCAGGTCGATCTCGCCGGTTCGGTGCTGCCTTCGCGCCTGGGCCCGCGCATGGTCACGGTAGCCGTCAACGAATTCATCTTCAAGCAGCCGGTGCGGGTGGGCGACATCCTGTCGTTCTATTCGAGCGTGCAGCGCATAGGCCGCACGTCGGTCACGGTCGATGTCGAAGTCTATGCCGAGCGTTTTCACGCCCAGGGCCGCTTTGTCAAGGTGACCGAAGCCCTGTTGACCTATGTCGCCATCGACGCCCAGGGCAAGCCCCAGGCCCTGCCGGAGAACGCGCAGATCGCGGCCTGGCGCCAGGCGATACAGCGCAACGCCGAAAACGCGCTCGCGCCGAAGGCCTGAGGCCTAAGGCAGCGGCTGGCGCACTGTGCTGGCTTTCCTGGCTTCGAGCAGGCGGTCGAAATAAGCACCGAATTTTTCCGCCTTGATCGACCAGTCCCAGGCCTGGATGCGCTCCAGATTCTCCTGCGACAGGCGCGTCAGCAGTTCGGGCGCGCGCACGATGGAGCGGATGCTGTTCATCAGCGCCTCCACGCTGCGCTCGGGCAGGATGAATTCCTTCTGCAGAGCACCAAAAGCCTGCGGCACGATACCCACATCCGTGCTGATCACGGGAATGCCGCAGGCCATCGCCTCGAGCACCGGATTCGGCGTGCCTTCGATCTTTGACGTGCAGACATAGAGATCGATCTTGCTGTAGTACTCCGGCATCTGATCGTGCGGAATGAATCGCTCCTGGCGATCCGCGAAGAGACTCGTGACGCAGACGCCTTCACGCTGCAGCCTTTCGATCGCTGGCTTGAGAATGGAATGCACGCCCTTGAAGTCTTCGAGCTCCCCGGCCCACTTGCTGTTGCCCACCCAGCCAATCACCAGAGGACGCTGGCCGACCTCCTGCAGGCGTGCCAGATTGCGCGGCTTGAACCTGCGCAGGTCGACGCCGTCCTCGATCAAGGCCGTAGGCGCCGGGTATCCTGGAACCTCGGAGTAAATGGCCTGGAGCTTTTGCGAGCCGACGGTGTAGCCGGCAATCACCTCGGAGAAAATATGCGCCCGCGCACTCAGATCCTGCGCATCGAGCAGCAGATGGTCATAGATGCTGGTGCTGAGCTGCTTGCTGGCGATGAAACGCTCGTGGAACTGCTCATACGACATGCCCAGATTTTCGGCATAGCTCCTGAAGTATGGCGTGCCAATCAAGGTCAGGTGTTCACGCCAGAAAAAATGAACGATCTGGCAATGCCTGGCCATCACCAGAACCTGATCGATATTGTCGATGATATCCATGGGAATCACGATGAAATCAAAGCGGTCGGAGAGATGGTTTTCCAGCTGCCGGGCAATATTGCCGAAAGCCCAATTGTCCGTATCGATGATCAAGGCAATTTTTGTCTTGCCGTCCTTGGGCTGAACTTCAGCTGCCGATACGGCTGGTGCAGCAAACTCGACGCCCAGGCCAAGGGCATTTTGGCGGGATTCGAGCCATTGATCAACCACATCGCTCCAGATGGCCAGGCCGTGCTTTTTCTCCAGATAATCGGCAGATTCCTTGAGCACCTGGCGTGAAAACCGTTCCCTTTCATAGTCACGGTCGGCACCGGAGTCGGGCATGGGATGGTCATGCACCAAAAAGCACTCAGAGGCCGTTGCGACCTTGTAGCCTGACTGGAACAGTCGAATGGAAAAATCGATGTCCTCGAACCCGACAAACATTCCTTCGTCGTATCCACCCACCAGCAGGAAGGAAGTCTTCTTGACCACACAGGCGCCGCCAAACAAGAAAGTGCTCAAGAATGGATACCCCATCTTGTTTTGCACTTTTTGCGAGACGACAGCGCTTCCGGCGCCAATATGCAGCTGGCCATCGTAGTGGGAAACAAAAAGGTGTCCACCCCTGGCGAAAATGGTTTCTCCGTCAGGCTCGAGCAACGGAAAGCTCATGAAATGGCAGCCCAGAACGGCCAGATCCTGCTGCATCTTCGCCAACGGGTTCGAAGTGAAATAGATGTCGTTATCCAGACACATCAACCATTCCGTGTGCACATGGGGCAGCGTTCGATTTCTCCCCCCGGAAACCCCGTAATTTCTTCCAAGTTCGACGACCCGGTATCGGCAGGTCAGGCCAGAACAAAAATCCCGCAGCATCGCCAACTCGTCACTGGCGGAACCATTGTCAACAATGAGCACTTCACCCGCAAAATGCGGCATGAACTTTTCGATCGATTGCAGAAGTTTGATGGATAAACCTGCACGATTGAGCGAAAGAAAGGAGATCGTCAGATTCTCCCCATTTCTTCCAATATTCGGCCCGGTCGCCTTCCAGGCATCTTCTGCCAGAAGCGCGTGCGCCTTGTCGAATACATAAATTCCGCGAGAAAGCCCGGGAACAAAACCCAAATCGTGATCGTTCATTCTTCTTTTTACCTGCGGACAGCTTTTGCGACCTTCAGCACCACTGCACGCACCGGCTGCGGAACAAGATTGCGCAAACGCACATAACGATCATGCGAAACGCGCAGGTGGGCGGCTTCGGCATTCAAGCACGCGATTTCTTCCTGAAGAGTCGGTATCTCGGCCTGATAGACATCCACTTCGGTCTTCAGCTCCACGACTTCGGCCTGCAGCACACCCACTTCGTCCTGCAGCGCACCCACTTGCGCCTCAAGGGCCTGCACCTGTGCCTCGCGGGCGTTCATTTCCAGCTGGCGGGAATGTGCCTCTGCCTGCAGGGTGTGCATCTGCGCCTGAAGGACATGCGCCTCGGCCTGCAGCGCATGCGCCTCGGCCTGGCGGGTGTGCGCTTGCGTCTGGAGCGTATTCACATCCATCAGCAGGGCCTGCACGCTTCCCGTGGAAGCATGCAGGCCTTCCCTCAATACTTCATTTTCTGCAGCCGATGCCTGATAAAGCAGACTTGCCTTGCGGACCTCGGGGCTGGAAGCATCGATTTGCGGGCGCAGTGCTTTCAAAGCGTCTGCGGAATTTTGCCGATTTTCTTGCAAAACTGCATTTTCACTGACGGATGGCTGCGTTTCCAGCGCCTGCACCATGCGCGCATAGGAGTCCATGCTGACCGGAAAGACTGCAGCCCCGCTGGGCATGTCCGAAGCATTCCACACACCGAAGAAGTAACTGCAGTTGGCGGCAGTGACCTCCAAGTCGCCTGCGCCATTGACCAGATAGGCGCCGCTCAGCTGCTTGAACGACATCCAGCTCGACGGCACGGGCTCGTAACCGGCCTTGACATCGAGTGGCGTCGATCCGAACCCCATGACGGCCGTGCCGACACTCCAGCTGACGTTCTCCCCCAGGATACCGACAGTAAGTTCCTTGAATTCGTCGAAATTGTATTTGCGCACATGGTACGGATTGCGCTGATGATCTTCAGGAAAATACCAGTGATCGTTGGGGCAGCTGATGATGAAAATCGCATCCTTCTTTGCGACATTCTTCAGGGACTGAAGATATTTCTGAGGATACTCGATATGCTCGATGGTTTCACACGAAACCACCACATCGAAATATTCCAACGGGAATTTCCGTTCAATGCTGGCAGCATCTGCCGCCATGAACTCAACGCCAGGTCCAGTGAAGTATTTCTTTGCCCTGTCGACAGCCTCGTCGGAAACATCCACTCCGACCACTTGATCAGCACCTGCGCGCTTGAGCAGGTGGCTCCCGTAGCCCTCACCGCACGCAATATCTAGCACCTTCTTTCCCTGCACAAGCGAGGCCGCAATGGCATATCGGGCGAAATGAATCGACGCTTCAATATTTGGCCGCTCCGGCGCCAACGAGGTATCCAATCTTTCCACTTTATTTTCCTTGTTCGATGCGGTTGGTGTCGTGGCGTTGGAAATTCCATTCACGTTCGATATTGAACATACCCACGGCCTTGAAATCATCATCCACCCGAAACGGGCATACCTCATTGGCTTCAGCGTACGTGATGAAGCCACCGTCATCATTGATGGCAACACGCCATTTGTATTTTCCGCTCAGAAGCGGAAATTTTGGGAAATCAATCGTTACTTTTCCGGCGTTCGAGGACTGGTAAACGGGTATTTTATCCATCAGCGTCGTCGTTCCGCAAAGATAGAGATCATCGTGCCGGTACAGGTTGAACACGAAGCTTATTTTTTCAGGCGGCTTATCGACCAATGCCACGAAATCAAATGCAAGTTTCAAATGATCGCCGGTTTTGACCACATCGACGGCATTTCCCAAATGATCCGTCAGTTCGACTTTTCCGATCTTGAACAGGCGCTCGACCGACGAATGGCTGTCATCCTGCGCGTCGTCCCCACTGCCTGAGGCGACCACGACCTGCTGGTCTTGCGTCGATTCCGGCACGGCGGGTTGCTCTTGCGCGACATTGGTTTTCAGCGACCCGGTGGCAGTGCTCGCGATCTGCTCTTCCAACTCAATCATGTACTGATCGATCACCCGTCCGGCCGAACCAAAGAGGATCTGTCGACCCTCCTTGAGATAGACGGCTCTTTCGCATACCGATTTCACCTGATACTGGTCGTGTGATACGAACAGGATCGAGCATCCCCGATCGCGGACCTCATAGAACTTCGCCAGGCAGCGCCGTTGAAAGGCCGCATCGCCCACTGCCAGTATTTCATCGACGATGAGAATTTCCGGATCGACATGGATGACCACGGCAAAAGCCAATCGGGCGAACATCCCGCTGGAGTAATGCTTGACCGGGCTGTCAATGAACTGGCCAATATCGGCAAAGGCAGCGATCTTGTCGAAGCGTGCGTCAATCTCGTCTTTCGACAATCCAAGAATGGCCCCGCTCAGATAGACGTTCTCTCGTCCGGTGAAATCAGGATTGAATCCCGAACCGAGTTCCAGCAAGGCCGACAGCCGCCCGCGCCGCTCCACATGGCCGTGGGTTGGCATGAGCGTGCCGCAAATGATCTGCAACAGTGTCGATTTTCCCGAGCCATTGCGCCCCACGATACCGACGGTCTCGCCCTTCTTGACGTCGAAGTTGATATCGTTCAAGGCCCAGAATTCGTCATGAAGCTTTCTGGATTGCTTCCACAACATTTGCTTGAGACGGTCCTGCGGCTTATCGTATATGTTATATACCTTGGACACACCGACGATTGAAATTGCCAGGTCATCAGAGAACATCCGCAAACCCACCTTTAGTTTTCTGAAACCATGCGTATCCGACCCACGCGATCACCATGGCAATCGCCGCATAAATTGCAAGCCCCGAGAAATCCGGCAAACGGCCCCAGATCAGAACCTCGCGCGACTGCTCGATGATGAAGGTTAGCGGATTCGCCATGATCCACGGACGAATGTTCTCGGGCAAAGAAGAAATAGGATAAAACACCGGAGAAAGAAACAGCAGCACTGCGGTCAAAAGCCCAATGGTCTGCGAGACGTCGCGCAAATAGACCCCGAGAGAGGCCAAAAACCATGACACGCCGAATGAGAGGATCACCAGAGGCAGGATTACCAGCGGAGCAAAAATGGCGGTCCACTGTAAAAACCCGTTGAAAACCAGGAAGGCCAGCAAAAGAACCACCAGGCTTACCACCGCATGAAACAGCGCCACGCAGATGCTCACAGCCGGCAGCACTTCAACAGGAAACACGACTTTCTTCACATAATTGACATTGTCAATTATCAATCGCGGCGCACGATTGATAATCTCGGCAAAAAGCCCGTGAATGATCATGCCAACGAACAATATGACAGCAAACTCCGTCTTGCTATCCGACCCGCTGGTTCCCCAACGTGATTTGAAAACCACGGCAAAGAAAAAAGTATAGACCGTGAGCATGAGGACTGGATTGAAGAAGCTCCAAGCCAAGCCCAATGCCGACCCTCTGTAGCGCCCGAGAACCTCGCGCTTTGCCAAGGAATAGATGAGGCTTCTGTTGACAACCATCGACCGCATGGCGGACAGCGGCGATATGGACTGCTTTGCGTGCGGATTCATGCATAACCCTGCGGGTTTTTCATCTGCCACTGCCAATGGTCATGGCACATTTCTGCCAGGCCTCGCGCAGCATTCCAGCCCAGCATCTTTTGTGCCTGCGCCGTGCTGGCATAGCAGGCGGCGACATCGCCCTGACGGCGCGGCACGATCCTGTAAGGAATGGGGCGACCGCTGGCCTCTTCGAAGGCTTTGAGCACTTCCAGCACGCTGTAGCCCACCCCGGAACCCAGATTGATGCAAAAGCATTGCGGTTGCTCCAGGTTTTCCAGTGCCTTGAGGTGGCCCACGGCCAGATCGACCACATGGATATAGTCGCGCACCCCGGTCCCATCCGGAGTGTCATAGTCGTCGCCCAACACGCTCAGGTGCTCGCGCCGGCCCACGGCAACCTGGGCCAGATAAGGCATCAGATTGTTGGGCGGGCCCTGGGGATCCTCGCCTATCAGCCCGCTGGAATGCGCGCCCACGGGATTGAAATAACGCAGGATGCCAATGCTCCAGGAGGGATCGGCCCGGTACAGATCACGCAGGATGTCCTCGACCATCAGCTTGGTGCGGCCGTAGGGATTCGTCGCTGAAAGCGAATGGCTTTCGGTCAGTGGCAATTGTTGCGGGTCGCCATAGACCGTGGCCGACGAACTGAACACCAGCGTCTTGACGCCGGTGGACTGCATGGCACGCAGCAGGCACAGCGTGCCGGCAACATTGTTCTCGAAATAATCGAGCGGCTTTTCAACCGATTCCCCCACAGCCTTGAGGCCTGCAAAATGGATGACCGCATCGCAGGAATGATTCCTGATGGTTTGTTCTAGCGCCGCCTGATCTCGTATATCGCCTTCAACGATGGGAAACGACTTCCCTGCGATTTGCGCGACCCTTTGCAACGCATTTGGACGGCTATTCGAATAATTATCGAAAACAACAATATCGTGCCCCGCGTTGAGCAATTCAACGCAAGTATGGGAACCGATATAACCGGCACCACCAGTAATCAAAATATTCATGCGGCTTTCTAATAAAAAACTACCGGACCTGCACGAAAAATGATATGAATTTCCAGACCCATCAGCAGGTTTGATTATTTCAAACCAACCGATACCGGAAAACCGCGCAACGACCACGCTTTGAGGTAAATATTCCAGGGCGCCATGCTGCTCGGGCTGTCGATGTGATCGATCCACCTGCTGCAAAACACGTAAAAGCGCAGAATTTTAACATTTGCCCCGCGGCTTCTCAACGCCGTGGCCCCGGGCATGAAAAATTGCAGTGTGGCATGGGTCCACCTGTCTTTTCAAATGTTCCCAAGTGCATGCGGCGGCCGGGCGCGCAGCGCAGCGACACCACGCCAGACGGGTGAAGGGCTCGAGGAGAGGCCGCCGCCGCGTCGTGGTGACCATGGCAGCTGTACACCGTCCGCACGGCGCAGGAACCACGCACAGGGGAGGTGCGCCTGGTGCGCCGCGACAAAGCCAGGCGCGGCGGCGTGCATTTCACTGGAAAAAGCCTCCTGCAAACCGCTTGGCACCCCGGCTTGCCGGGGAGCCAAGCGGAGCTTGGAGCTCAGGCGGCGGCCACGCTGCCGATCACATCCCGCACCACGGTGCTGCCCGCGCTGGTGCTGCTCACGCTGCTGCTGGGCGCCAGAGCCGGCGTCTTGGCAGCCGAGCCGGCCTCGATCTGGCCCGTGAGTTCGCCGCCTTCTTCGATCACCACCTTGCCGTAGCGAATCTTGCCGCTGACCTTGCCCGTGCCATAGATGACGAGCTTCTGGCGCACGATCAGCGTGCCGTTGAACACGCCGCGGATTTCAGCGACGTCGATCTCGGCCGTGCCGTGGAAAGCACCTTGTTCGGCGATTTCAATCACGCGCGAATCCATCGTCGCTTCGACCGTGCCTTCGACCACCAGCGTATCGCAATCGGTGATTTCAACGCCCTTGAGCTTGATGTTGGGTCCGACGATCAGGCGGCTGCCGCCCTGGCTTTGCGCTGCCGCGCCAGCATTGGAGACAGCGGATGCCGGATTGGCGCCGCTGTGGCCCGCCATCGGGCTGACGCCAAGGCTGCTGCTGGTCGATGTCACGCCGGTCGCGGGGCTGCGGGGGGTGAAGCTGTCATTTTCACGCTTGCCAAAAAACGGGTTCTGCACGGCCATGGTCTCTCCTTGGAAAGCGTCGATGCTAGTCGGCATCTTGGCAAAAAACGCCGATATCTCGCAAGAAAAGTAACTAATCCGCTCTATTGACGCATCTGCTTGCAAGCGTTTCCTGATTACACAGCTACAGATCCTTGACTGACAGGTATTTCAAACCAGTTGCCAGCCTTCAGACCTTGGAAAAGTCCGGATGGCGCTTTTCCATGAAAGCCGAAACGGCTTCGCGCGCTGCGGGTTCGTGCAGCATGCGGCCAAAGCTCTCGCCTTCCTGGGCCATGCGCGTGCGCACTGCAGCCGCCTGTCCCGACTTCATCAGCCGCTTGGACTCGACCAGCGCCGCGAGCGGCTTGGCCGCGAGCTTGCGCGCCTGGCGCTGGGCCAGTGCGTTGCATTCACTGGGCGGGACCACCCGGTTGACCAGGCCGACCTCGAGCGCGGCTTCGGCCAGGAAGGGCTCGCCCAGCAGCAGCGCTTCGGCCGCGCGGTGGTAGCCCATGAGCTGGGGCAGCAGCAGGCTGGAGCTGAACTCGGGGCACAGACCCAGGTTCACGAACGGCAGCGAGAAGGCCGCATTGTCACCGGCATAGACCAGATCGCAATGCAGCAGCAAGGTGGTGCCAATGCCCACGGCCGGGCCGCAGACCGCGGCAATCACGGGCTTGGGGAAGTCCGCGAGCTGGTACATGAAGCGCATCACCGGCGTTTCACCGCCGAGGCTGTTGGCGGCTGCATTGAGGAAGTCGCCCAGGTCGTTGCCGGCGCTGAAGACCGCCATGTCGCCCTGAAACACCACCACGCGCACGGCGGCGTCATCACGCGCGGCAGCGAGTGCTGCGGCCATGGCGCCGTACATGGCCTGGGTGATCGAGTTCTTCTTGGCGATGCGGTTGAAAGTGAGCGTGCAGACACCGTCCTCGGTGTGCACAAGGATATCGGTGGTGGGGGTGGTAACCGTCATGGCGTTGATCATTCCTTGAAATAGACAATCTGGTGGCTGGTGGCCAGCAGATAGCCGGCTTCGTTCCAAAGCTGGGCTGCCTGGTCGAAAAAGCCGTTGCGAAACTCCTGGCCTCGGGCCTGGCCCAGCACATAGCCGGTGCCCGTGGTCTGCAGCTGGGCCTGGCTGGCGTGGAAGTAGACGGTGATCGACACCGTGCCGGCTGGCACCTGGCGCGCGCGGCGCAGCCACACGCGTGGAAAGAACACATCGGCCAGCGCCGCCAGCGCGCAGAAATCGAGCGGGCGCGGCGGATCGTCGCGCATCCAGAGCTGCGACAGACTGGGGCCCACGGCGTCATTCCAATCCTTGGGCAGCCCACCTTGCACCGGGCGCATCTCGTACCGCGAGAGCCACTCGACGCCAAAGCCCGGTGCGATGCGCTTGAGCTCACCAGGCGCGGCGACTGCGGGCATGGGTTCGTCGGAAATGCTCCAGGTCTCGCGGCGCACTGCCGTCACCATGGTGGCGGTGGTCGTGACCACGAGCGCGCCTTCGGCATCGCTTTGCAATATCGACAGCGTCCAGTGCTGGGTCGAGCGGTTGGTGCGCACCGGCGTGACCTGCAGCGTGAAGGCCCCGGCCGTGAGCGCGCCCGCATAGTTCACCGTGAGCGACAGCGGCTCGCCCAGGCGCTGCGGGTGCTCCATCACCGCCTTGACCAGCGTGGCCGCGGTGATGCCGCCAAACGGCCCGACCATGTTCCAGTAACCAGGGCTGGTCTGCCCCTGGCTCTCGCCCGCGGACACGGGCTGCAGCTGCAATGCCAAATCGAGAGGATGGGTCATGGTCATGGGACAAGTGTGGGGCGAAAATGGCGGGGACGGGTCGTCTGGGTGACTTGGGAGCAGCATAGCTTGCAGGTTTTCGTTGGGTTAGGAAAGCCCGTCCATGCTTCGACCCTTCGACGGGCTCAGGATCAGCACGAACGGACAACGATCCCCGCGTCCAGTTGCACTCCCCCGTTCGCCCTGAGTTGCACTCCACCGTTCGCCCTGAGCTTGTCGAAGGGTGAAATGGCGATCTCAAACCCGTTCAAAAATCCCCGCCGCCCCCTGCCCCATCCCCACGCACATCGTCACCATGCCGTATTTGAGCTGGTTGCGGCGCAGCGCGTGCACCACGGTGGCGGCGCGGATCGCGCCGGTCGCGCCCAGTGGGTGGCCCAGCGCGATCGCGCCCCCCATCGGGTTGACCTTGGCCGGGTCCAGGCCCAGCGTGTTGATCACCGCCAGCGACTGCGCGGCAAACGCCTCGTTGAGCTCGAACCAGTCGATGTCCTGCTGGCGCAGGCCCGCGTAGCGCAGCGCCGCGGGAATCGCCTCGATCGGGCCGATACCCATGATCGCCGGTGGCAGGCCCTTGCTGGCAAAGCTCACGAAGCGCGCCAGCGGCGTCAGGCCGAAGCGCTGGATGGCCGATTCGCTGGCCAGGATCAGCGCGCCCGCGCCATCACTGGTCTGCGAGCTGTTGCCGGCCGTCACCGAGCCGCGCGCCGCGAACACCGTGCGCAGCTTGGCCAGGCCTTCTAGGCTGGTGTCGGGGCGCGCGCCCTCGTCGAGCGATACCGTGCGCTGGCTCAAGGCAATCTCGCCCGTCGCGAGGTTCAGCGCGCGGTCGGTGACTTCTATCGGCGTGATCTCGTCGGCAAACGCCCCCGCGGCCTGGGCCGCGAGCGCCTTCTGGTGCGAGGCCAGCGCAAATGCGTCCTGGGCCTCGCGGCTGACCTTCCACTGCTGCGCGACCTTCTCGGCCGTCAGGCCCATGCCATAGGCAATGCCGACATCGC
>JBEVDH010000030.1:0-23399 GCA_040514115.1 Comamonas sp.
GGCAGACAACCGTAATGCAACAGATCGGAGGCACGTGATGGCAGCTACCCACGAAGGCGTTCAGCGGATCGATACCGACGGATTCATTCCTTTCATGCGCAAGGTCTCGCGCTGCGAGGATTCGCTGCGCGAATTGCGCCTTACCTGGCGGCTGATCGAGTCATCCGCCAAGATGAACTGCCCGGAGGAGGCGCACAGCATCCTGCCGATGATGGCAGCCACGCGCGAGGGGTTCCAGCGGCTCGAAGCCGATCTGGTGCAGTCGCTGGTGGCCGAATCGCTGGGCGAAGTGATGCGCGAGATCGGCACCCGGGCGCGCAACGTGATCGACATCCTGGTGCGCAACCTCTACGAGCGCACGGCCGATGTGGGTTTTCTCGCCACCGATCCGGTGCTGTGCCGGCTGGCCGCGGGCCTCGAGGACGATGCCCAGGCGGTGCGCGCGCGGCTGCGCCAGTACCGCAGCAAGTACACGGTCTATGACGACATCCTGGTGCTCGATGCGCAGGGCCAGGTGCTGGCACGCATCGATGAAGACGTCCCCGCCGCCGACAGCGCCGACCCGCTGATCGCACAGACGCTGCGCAGCAAGGGCTATGTCGAGACCTTCCGCGCCAGCAATCTGCGCCCCGGCCCGCGCAATGCGCTGCTGTACTCGCAGCGCCTGCTGCACCCCGACACCGGCGAGCCGGTGGGCGTGCTGTGCCTGAGCTTTGCTTTCGATGACGAGTTGCAGGGCATCTTCCATGCGCGCGGCGCCCAGGAAGGCCGCAGCCTGACGCTGCTGGTCGACGCCGGGCAGCAGGTGCTGGCCAGCAGCGACCCGCTCTGGCTGCCGCCCGGGCAGAAGGTGCCGCAGAACCCGGACGGTGCGCCCCACCTGTGGACCCATTCTGGGCGCAGCTATCTGGTGCAGACCCTGCCCGCCGCGGGCTACCAGGGATACCCCGGGCCCGAGGGCTGGAAGGGCCAGGTCATGGTGCCGGTGGAGCTGGCCTTCCAGTCGCGCGCTCCGGGCAGCGTCGACAGCCTGCCGCCGGCCATCATCCAGGGCCTGCTGGGCCATGCGCGCCAGTTCTGCCCGCCGCTGCATGACATCATCACCGCCGCCGACACCATCCGGCGCGTGGTGTGGAACGGCCAGGTCATGACAGCCGGCCAGCGCGAGGGCGCGCAGCGCCTGGCCGCCGTGCTCGAGCAGATCGGCGAGACCGGCGCGCGCACCAACGAGGTGTTCAGCCATTCGATACGCGACCTCTACCACACGGTGCTGAGCGCGGCGCTGCGCGACAGCGAGTTCCTCAGCCAGCTGCTGGTCGATCTGCTCGACCGCAACCTCTACGAACGCGCCAACGACTGCCGCTGGTGGGCGCTGACACCGGAGCTGCGCAACCTGCTGGCCGATGTCCAGCTGGGCATTGCCAGCGACGCCGATGCGATGCGCGCCAACGCCGTGCTGGGCCAGATCAACGGGCTGTACACGGTCTACTCGCGCCTCGTGGTGTACGACACCAGCGGGCGCATCGTCGCCGCCAGCCATGGCACGCTGGCCGATGGCAGCGGCGCGATCGGCCAGCGCGTCGATGCCGATGCGCTCGCCGCCGTGATGTCACTGCGCGGCGCGCAGGCCTACCACGTGAGCCCCTGGCGCGCGGGGCCGCTGAGCGATGGCGAGCCGACCTACATGTTCCATGCCGCCGTGCGCGCGCCCGACGGCGCCCAGACCGTGGGCGGCATCGGCATCGTGTTCAACGCCGCTGCCGAACTCGCCGCGATGCTGACCGGCGCCAGCCAGGGCGGCGAGCGCCGCTGCACGGTGTTTGTCGACCGCAGCGGCCTGGTGCTGGCCAGCAGCACGGCGCAGGATGCGTCCAGCGACCTGCACATTGCCCAGGGCAGCCGCCTGGCGCTGCCCGCCAGCATGCTGCAGCTGGCGCCCGGCCAGAGCACATCGCGCGCCATGGTGCACGCGGGCCACTACTGCATCGTGGGCTGCTCGGCAACGCAGGGCTATCGCGAGTTCCGCGCCAACGCCGATGCGCCCGACACCGTGCTGGCGCTGTCGTTGACCTCCTTTGGTGCGGTGCTGGCCGATGCCGAAGCCGCGGTGCTGCGGCGCACGACCCATGTGCCCGGCGACAGCGTCGCCACCGGCAGCGCGCTGGCGCCGGGCGCGGGGCGCGAGATGGCGACCTTCTTCATCGATGCGCGGCCCTTTGCCGTGGACGCCGCCTGCGTGCTCGAGGCCCTGCCGGCCAGCGCCATCACGGCCGTCTCGGCGGGCCGCCTGCCCTATTGCCTGGGCACGCTCGCGCGGCGCGCGCAGGGCGAGGTCACGGGCTACGCGTGGGTATTTGACCTGGGCCATGTGCTGCGCGGCACGCCCTCACTAGTGACCGCGCAGAGCCAGGTGATCGTCATCGATGCGGCCGGACGGCGCATCGGGCTGCTGGTCAGCGATCTGCTGGGCGTGCAGCACTTCGCCGCGCGGCGCTTTGCCGCCGCTCCGCGCATGAACGGCAACGCCCCGGCGGTGGTCGGCGAGATCATCCAGGCGCAGCAGGCCGATGGCGCGGCGCTGCTGGTGCAATGCCTGGATATGGCAGCGTTGATGCAACTGCTGCAAAGCTGCGCCGCGCGCCAGCGCCAGGTGGCCGACAGCGCCGCGCCCGCAGAAGAGGCGATGGCCTGAAGCCGGGCCGGCTGAGCCGAGCGGGCTCAGCCGAGCGGGCTCAGGCGCCAGTCCTTGGGAATCTTGTCCTTCTTGTTTTCCACCGGATTGGCGGTCAGCCAGTTGGCGGAGTACTGGCGCATGAATTCGCGCGCCTTGTCCTGGCGCACGCTGAGCCAGGCATCGTAGGCACCCTCGTTGAGGATGGCCGGCATGCGCCGCTCGTTGCCCGGGGGCTGGTAGCGGTGCAGCAGCCCATGGGTGTTGGCATTGATGTTGAGCGCCGCGAAGCTCAGGATGTCCTCGCCGTCGGGGCCCTGCCAGCGCGCCCACAGGCCCGCCAGGCCCATGGGGTTGCCGTCGATGCGCGAGATGCGCGTCGAGACCGGCTTGCCGCTGCGGTAGTCGTCCTCGAAGAACGCCACGATCGGAATGATGCAGCGCTGGTTGTTGAGCCAGGCGTCGCGAAAGGCCTGGGCCGTGGATGCGGTTTCATTGCGCGCATGCAGCAGCTTGATGGCGCGCAGGCGCGCATCCGAGGCCGTCTTGACCCAGTGCGGCACCAGGCCCCACTGTGCCTGGACCAGCTCGCGCACCGGCGGCGGCTTGCGCACGGGTGCGGCCGCAGGTGCGGCCACGGGCGCCGCTTCGGGCGCCGCTTCGGGTGCGGTCTCGGGGGCGACGGCGGGCGGCGCTTCAGGCGCGGCCTGGGCATCGGCCTGCTCGGCGGGCGTGGATGGCGCTGGCGCCGGGACTTCCGGCTGGGCTACTGCACGGATCATGTAGCCCGGGCGGCGCGCGCGCAGCAGGCGCTCGCCCAGCTCCTCGGGAGGGGCTACCTTGAAGAATTCGCGGTAGGCTTCTGCCTTTTGCAGTGTTTCGTAATGGGAACTCATGCGCGGATGGTAACTGCAGCGCGGCGGCCCGCGCAGCAAAAGGGCCGCCCGTGCCCGGGCGGCGCGCAAATGGTGCTCAGGGCGCGGGAGAAGCCAGCAGCGCCAGCAGGCCCGCCTCGTCGAGCACCGGCACCCCCAGCTCCTCGGCCTTGGCGAGCTTGCTGCCCGCGTCGGCGCCCGCCACAACGTAGCTGGTCTTCTTGCTGACCGAACCCGCGACCTTGGCGCCAGCGGCTTCCAGCAGGTCCTTGGCCTGGTCGCGGCCCATGTGGGGCAGCGTGCCGGTCAGCACCACGGTCTTGCCCGCGAGCAGCTGCGGCGGCTTTTGTGCCGGAGGACCTTCGGGCCAGTGGATGCCGCATTCGCCGCGCAGCTGGGCCAGCACTTCGAGGTTGTGCGGCTGGTCGAGAAAAGTGCGGATGCTGTGCGCGACGATCGGGCCGACGTCGTTGACTTCCAGCAGCTGCTCCTCGGTGGCCGCGATGATCGCGTCCAGCGTGCCGAAATGCTTGGCCAGGTCCTTGGCCGTGGCTTCGCCGATCTGCCGGATGCCCAGCGCGAACAGGAAGCGCGCCAGCGTTGTCGACTTGGATTTGTCCAGCGCCGCCAGCAAATTGAGCGCCGATTTCTCGGCCATGCGATCGAGCCCCGAGAGCTGCTCGAGTGTGAGCCGGTACAGGTCGGGCAGCGTGCGCACCAGTTGCGCCTCGACCAGCTGGTCGACGAGCTTGTCGCCCAGGCCTTCGATGTCCATCGCGCGGCGGTGCGCAAAATGCAGCAGCGCCTCCTTGCGCTGCGCCGCGCAGAACAACCCGCCGCTGCAGCGGTGGTTGACCTGGCCTTTTTCGCGCAGCACATCGCTGCCGCACACCGGACACTGGCGCGGCATGTGAAAGTTGGCGACATAGGGCGTGCGCGGCAGCTGCACGGGCGGCTGGGCCGCGGCGTCCAGCAGCGCATCGCTGGCCTCGGCGCCGACGGCCACCACGGCGCGCGGCGGCACCACGCCGACGACTTCGGGAATCACATCGCCGGCGCGCCGCACGATGACCTCATCGCCCTTGCGCACGCGCTTGCGCCGCAGTTCGAACAGGTTGTGCAGCGTGGCATTGGTGACCGTGACGCCGCCGACAAACACCGGCGCGAGCCGCGCCACGGGCGTGATCTTGCCGGTGCGCCCGACCTGCACGTCGATGTCCTCGACGCGCGTGACCATCTCCTGCGCCGGGTACTTGTGCGCGACGGCCCAGCGTGGCTCGCGCGTGACAAAGCCCAGCGCGCGCTGCAGTGCCAGCGAATTGACCTTGTAGACCACGCCGTCGATGTCATAGGGCAGGCTGTCGCGCGCCGCCCCCATGCGCGCATGGAAAGCCACGAGCTGCTCGGCGCCATGCGCCAGGCTCACCTGCTCGGCGACCGGAAAGCCCCAGTCCTTGAGCTGCTGCAGCATCGCGTAATGGGTGGCGAAAGCCGGCCCGCCCTGCGCCGCGGGCGTGATGTCGCCCAGGCCATAGGCAAAAAATGCGAGCGGGCGCTGCGCGGTGATCGACGAGTCCAGCTGGCGCACCGCGCCCGCGGCCGCGTTGCGCGGGTTGACGAAGGTCTTGCCGCCGCCCGCGCGCTGGCGCTCGTTGAGCGCCTCGAAATCGGCGCGGCGCATATAGACCTCGCCGCGCACTTCAAGCACCGGCGGCACCCCGGCCGGCAGCACCTGAGGAATGCGCTGGATGGTGCGGATGTTGTGCGTCACCTCCTCGCCGATGCCGCCGTCGCCGCGCGTGGCGGCCTGCACCAGCCGCCCGCCTTCGTAGCGCAGGCTCATGGCCAGGCCATCGAACTTGGGCTCGGCGACATACTCGACCGGCGCGTCATGGGCATCGAGCCCCAGCTCGCGGCGGATGCGTGCGTCGAAGGCCTGCGCGCCGCTGGCCTCGGTGTCGGTTTCGGTGCGGATGCTGAGCATCGGTACGACATGCTGCACCGGCGCCAGGCCGGACATCACCGCGCCAATGACGCGCTGCGTCGGGGAGTCGGGGGTCACCAGGTCGGGATGGCGGGCTTCGAGCGCTTCGAGCTGCTTGTAGAGCCGGTCGTACTCGGCATCGGGCACGCTGGGCGCATCCAGCACGTAGTATTGATGCGCCCAGACGCGCAGCTGGGCGCGCAGGGCGTCGATCTCAGCGGCGGGGTCGGTGGGCTGATTTTGTGGCATCCCGAACAAATCCAGATTCTCTTGCATGCATTTTCAGATCAATACCGCGCAGCATCGCGGACGGCGACCTGCACTGGGACACCCTAGGGCGAACGGATAATTTCCGTTCGCCCTGCACTATGTCGAAGGGTGAACGGCCTGCCTTGCAGCAATCACATCAGCTGAACAGCCGGCGCGCCAGCATCGAGCCGGCCGACAGCTCGCGGCTGTCGAGCTGGTCATAAAGATGCTCGAGATCGGCGGCGATCGGCTCGACCACCGACACGGGCAGAGGATGGCCGTTCTGGTCGCACAGCACGCCCTCCATCGACTGGCACAGGCCATCGGCCACCTCGCGCAGCCGCGTGAAGGGCTGCTCGCCGCGGTGCACCTGGGGCACATCGAGGCTCAGCAGCACTTCGTGGATGGCGGATTGGTCCAGGTCTTCGGCCATCGCGGCCTGGGCGTCGTAGCTCAGCACCAGCATCGGCTGCCCGCCCGCGGCCGTCGGCAGCGCCATGCGGCCCGGCATGGACAGCGCAACAAATCCCAGGCGCGCGGCGTTCTGCACCACATAGCCCGGGCTCCAGGCCGCCTGGCGCGCGCGCAGCATGAACGTGAGCTGGGCATCGTGCTCGCTGGCAAACTGGTCGAGCTCGCGGGCACGCGCCACTTCCTGCAGCATGTCGGGCAGATCGACCGATCCGCTGACGGCATCGGCAAAGGACTGGACCTTGGAGATGAATTCGGAAAACTCGATCTCGTTGAGCGCGCCGACGCGGTTGGCCAGCTGCACGCCGGCCTGGAACGCGGTGTAGCGCGAGCCGGCCTGCAGCGGCTCCCACTGGCGCGTGGCCTGGTTCAGGCCCTCGATGCGAAAGGGCTTGCTGCCCGCGCGCCGGGTGGTGGGCTGCACCTGCAGCGCGCCTTCGCCGGGAATCACATGCTCGGGCTGGATCGGCGCGATGGCGTCGATCAGCGCGTCGAGGCTGGGACGGCGCTCGGGCGGAATCAGGCTCGGCTCCGGCACGGCAAATGCAGGCTCGATCGCGGCCGCCGGCGCATCTTCCGATACGCCGACGTCAGACAGCGCGGCTTCTTGCAGATCGCCTTGCGCGGCGGGAGCGCCATCGAGCGCCGGCTCCTTGCGCACCGCGGGCGCCGGCACGTAGTGCGCATGCACCTGGGCCTGGGCCAGCGGCATGACCTGCGGCCCGACCGGCTCGGGCTGCTGGCCGCCATGCGACAGGTCCAACGCCGGCTCGTGGCGTTCGGTCAGGTTGTAGGGCTGGTGGTGCCCCGGCAAGCCGGTTTCGTCTTCCTGGGGCTGCGCGCGTTTGGGCGCATTGCGCCGCGCGGCCCAGCTGTTGTAGGCGACGATCAAGGCCAGCAGCACGACGCCGAGGATGGCCAGACTGATTTGCAAGGTACTCATGTGCATCCAGGGAAAAATAGTTTCAGACCGCCTCGGCCATGTGCAGGGCCGATTCCATATCCACCGCCACGATGCGCGAGACGCCCTGCTCCTGCATTGTCACGCCAATCAGCTGCTGGGCCATCTCCATGGCGATCTTGTTGTGACTGATGAACAGGAACTGGGTTCCGCGGCTCATGCTCGTCACCAGTTTTGCATAGCGCTCGGTATTGGCGTCGTCCAGCGGCGCATCGACTTCGTCGAGCAGGCAAAACGGCGCCGGGTTGAGCTGGAAGATCGCAAACACCAGCGCGATGGCGGTGAGCGCTTTCTCGCCGCCCGACAGCAGGTGAATGGTCTGGTTCTTCTTGCCCGGCGGCTGGGCAATCACCTGCACGCCGGAGTCGAGAATTTCGTCGCCGGTGATCACCAGCTTGGCCTGCCCGCCGCCAAACAGCTCGGGGAACATGGTGCCAAAGTGGCGATTGACGGTGTCGAAGGTGCCCGACAGCAGCTCGCGCGTCTCGGCGTCGATGCGGCGGATCGCGTCCTCGAGCGTGTTCATCGCCGCCGTCAGGTCTTCCATCTGCGCGTCCAGGAACAGCTTGCGTTCGCTGGCGGCATTGAGCTCATCGAGCGCCGCCAGATTGACCGCGCCCAGCGCCGCGATGTCGCGGTGCAGGCGGTCGATCTCGCCTTGCATGCCCGGGATGCGCACATTGCCTTCGGCAATCGACTGCGCCAGCGCCGCCAGATCGGCCTGGGCATCGGCCAGCAGGCCGTTGTACTGCTCCAGGCCCAGGCGCGCGGCTTGCTCCTTGAGCTGGAATTCGGTGATCCGCTGGCGCAGCGGCTCCATCGCTTTTTCCAACTGCTGGCGGCGCTCGTCGCTGCCGCGCAGGCGGTTGGTGAGATCGTCGTACTCGCTGCGGCGCTCGCCCACGGCTTTCTCGCGCTCCATCTTCAGCGCCAGCGCGTCCTGCAGCCCGCCCTGGGCGGCGGCGTCGTTCAGGCGGGTCTGCTCGTCCTGCGCGCGCTGCTGTTCATCGCCGAGCGCGCGCACCTGCTGCGCCGCGGTGTCGATGCTGCGGCTGAGCTCGGCGCGCCGCGCCTGCAGGCTGCGCTGCGAGAACGTGGCTTCCTGCGCCTGGCGTTCGAGCGCGCGCAGCTGCTCGCGTGACTCGCTCAGCCGGCGTTCGGCTTCGAGCACCCGGTCGCCAAGCTGCGCATGGCGCTCCTGGCTGTCGGCGAGCTGCATGTCGAGTTCCTCGAAACGCGCTTCGGCCGCCATGCGGCGCTCCTCGATGTCGCCGAGCTGGGCCTCGACCTCCTCCAGGTCGGCGCTGATCTGTGCATTGCGCGTGCGCGCCTGCTCGGCGAGCTGCCCCAGGCGCAGCACTTCGACCTGCAGGCCATGGGCTGCGTTCTTGGCCTCGCCCGCGTCGCGGCGCGCGGCAATCAAGCGCTGCGAGGCATCGGCGTAAGCGTTTTCGGCCCGCACCAGCGCGCTGCGCGACTCGTCGCTGATCAGGGCCTGGGCGCGGGTTTCCTTTTCCAGATGCTCGATTTCCTGGGCGCGCGCCAGCAGCCCCGACTGCTCCGAGTCCTGGGCGTAGAACCCCACGCTGTGCGCCGTGACTGCATGGCCGCTGGGCGCATAGACCACATCGCCGGGCTGCAGCGCGGCGCGCCGGTCCAGCGCGGCGTCCAGCGTGGGCGCGGTGTAGCAGCCCTGCAGCCAGTCCGTGAGCACCGCCAGGAGGCCGATGTCGCTCACGCGCAGCAGCGCCGCCAAGGGCGCCAGGCCATGGGCAGAGGGCTGGGGCGCACTCCCCGGCTGGGCATCGGCGGTGCTGTAGAAGGCCAGGCGCGCGGGCGGCGCATCCTGGGCGCCCGCGCCCAGAAAGCCGCGCACCATGTCCAGCCGGCCCACCGACAGCGCGCCCATGCGCTCGCGCAGCGCGGCTTCGAGCGCGTTTTCCCAGCCCGGCTCGACGCCCAGGCGCGTCCATAGCCCCGGCAGGCCGTCGAGCCCGTGCTTGGCCAACCAGGGCTGGAGCTTGCCATCGGTCTTGAGCTTTTCCTGCAAGGCCTTGAGCGCTTCCATGCGCGCCGCCAGTTCCGCCTGGCGCGCGCCTTCGGTGTTGACGGCCTGCTGACGCGCGCGCCGGTCATCGTCGAGCTGGGGCACGCTGCCTTGCAGTTCTTCTAGCTGGGCTTCGGCGATCTCGGCGCTTTCCTGCGCGCGTTCGAGCTGGCCGCGCAGCTCATCGAGCCGCGCCTCGTCGGGCACCGTCAGCGCATTGCGGTCGCCGCGCAGGCGTTCATCGCGCGCCTGGAACTGGCGCTCCTGCTCGCCCAGGCTGCGCTGCTCGGCGGCCAGCACCTGGATCTGCTGCTGCACCTGCACCACCTGCGCGCGCTGGTCGCTGTCGTTTTTCTGCGCCTGGCGCAGCGCGTCCTCGAGATCCGGCAGGCGCTGCGACTGCTCCTCGAGCTGGGCGGCCAGCATCTCGGCCTGCTCCTCGGCATTCATACCCGCGCCTTCGAGGTTCTCGATCTCGATTTCGGCTTCTTCGCGCCGGCGCGCCCAGTCGGCAATCTGCTCGGCCAGCTGCGCCAGGCGCTGCTGCACGCGCTGGCGGCCTTCCACCACATAGCGGATCTCGGCTTCGAGCTTGCCGACCTCGGCGGTGGCTTCGTAGAGCCGGCCCTGGGCCTGATTGACGGCGTCGCCCGCGGTGTAGTGCGCCTGGCGGATGGTTTCGAGCTCGGCCTCGATATGCCGCAGCTCGGCCACGCGCGCTTCCAGGTCGTTCACGGCCTGCAGGCCTTCCACGCGCACCTTGTCCTGCTCGGCTTCGGATTCAGCGCGCTTGAGGAACCACAGCTGCTGCTGCTTGAGCGTCACGCTGGCCTGCAGCTGGTTGTACCGGGCCGCGACCTCGGCCTGCTTCTCGAGCTTCTCGAGGTTGGCGTTGAGCTCGCGCAGAATGTCTTCGACACGCGTCAGGTTCTCGCGCGTGTCGGACAGGCGGTTTTCCGTCTCGCGTCGGCGTTCCTTGTACTTGGAGACCCCTGCGGCCTCCTCCAGGAACAGCCGCAGCTCTTCGGGCCGCGACTCGATGATGCGGCTGATCGTGCCCTGGCCGATGATCGCGTAGGCGCGCGGGCCCAGGCCCGTGCCAAGAAACACATCCTGCACGTCGCGCCGGCGCACCGGCTGGTTGTTGATGAAATAGCTGCTGCTGCCATCGCGCGTGAGCACGCGCTTGACGGCGATCTCGCCATACTGGCCCCACTGGCCGCCCGCGCGGTGGTCGCTGTTGTCGAACACCAGCTCGACGCTGGCGCGGCTCGCGGGCTTGCGGTGCGTGGTGCCGTTGAAGATCACGTCCTGCATCGACTCGCCGCGCAGCTCGCTGGCCTTGCTCTCGCCCAGCACCCAGCGCACCGCATCCATGATGTTGGACTTGCCGCAGCCATTGGGCCCGACCACGCCGACCAGTTGCCCGGGCAGCAGGAAATTGGTCGGTTCGGCAAAGGATTTGAAGCCGGACAGCTTGATCGAATTAAGGCGCACGGGCGTGGAGTGACAGCTTCATGGAACAGGCCCGAATGATACCGCGCCCACCCTGGCTCCCGGCACTGGCGCCGGCACAAAGCACGCGCTTCGCCGCCTCATGCATGGCGCGGCGCAAACGCAATGATCGCCATGCCGGCGAGTGCCACGCCCGCGCCCAGCAGGTCCCAGCGCGTGGGCTGCACGCCGTCGACCAGCCAGAGCCAGACCAGCGCCACGGCCACATACACACCGCCATAGGCCGCATACACGCGCCCCGAGGCATCGGGGTGCAGCGTCAGCAGCCAGGCAAACAGCGCCAGGCTCGCGGCCGCGGGCAGCAGCAGCCAGGCGCTGTGGCCCTGACGCAGCCACAGCCAAGGCAGGTAGCAACCGACGATCTCGGCGACGGCGGTGGCCGCAAACAACAGCAGGGTCTTGATTTCAGGCATGGAAAAACGGCGCCGCACAGGCCGGGGCTGAGGAGCGCGCCCGTGAACGACTCAAGCCACCGGCCTCTGGTTGTGCACCAGGGCCTCGAACTGCGCCACCGGCACGGGAGGGCTCAGCAGATAACCCTGCCAGGCGTGGCACCCATGCTCGTGCAGGAACGCGCGCTGCGCTTCGGTCTCCACCCCCTCGGCAATGACCCGCAGGCCCAGGCTCATGCCCAGCGCGACAATGGTCTTGGCAATGGCCGCGTCGTTCGGGTCGGTCAATACGTCGCGCACGAAACTCTGGTCGATCTTGAGCTGGTCGAGCGGCAGGCGCTTGAGATAGGCCAGCGACGAATAGCCGGTACCGAAGTCGTCGAGTGAAAAGCCGACGCCATGCTGCTTGAGCTGCACCATCTTGGCGATGGTGTCATCGATATCGGTGAGCAGCAGCCCTTCGGTGAGTTCGAGCTTGAGCCGCGCCGGCAGCGCCCCGCTGAGCGCCACGGCCGCCAGCACCTGGTCGACGAACTGCGCCTGGTAGAACTGGCGCGGGCTGACGTTCACCGCCACCACCAGATGCGACAGCGCCGGATCGTGCGACCAGCGCTCGAGCTGCCTGCAGGCGGTATGCAGCACCCATTCGCCCAGCGGCACGATCAAGCCGCTTTCCTCGGCCAGCGGAATGAAGTTGGCGGGCGAGACAAAGCCCTGGCTCGGATGGCGCCAGCGCAGCAGGCCCTCGGCGCCCATGATGTGCCCATTCTCGACCTGCGGCTGGAAGAACAGCTCGAACTGCTCCTGCGCCAGCCCGGTGCGCAGGTCCTGCTCGAGCGTTGCGCGCTCGCGCACCACCTGCTGCATGCGCGGGTCGAAGAACTGCAGCGTATCGCGGCCGGCCTTCTTGGCCTGGTACATGGCCAGATCGGCGCGGCGCAACAGCTCGTCGACCGTGTCGTCGAGCCCCTGGAAAATCGTCGCCCCGATGCTCACGGTGGCGTGGCAGTCCTGGCCATCATCGAGCACATAAGGCTGGCGCAGCGCCTGCAGGATGGTCTGGCCGACCTCCTGGGCGATGGCCGCGACCAGCACCGGGTCCTCGCCGAGGTCCTCGAGCACCACGACGAATTCATCGCCGCCCTGGCGCCCCACCGTGTGCGCGCCATCGACCGCGTCGCGCAGACGCGTCGCGACCTGGCGCAGCAAGGCATCGCCCTGGTCGTGGCCCCGGGTCTCGTTGAGCGTCTTGAAATTGTCGACGTCCAGCATCAGCAGCGCGCCCGAACGCTGGCGCCGCGCCCCCGCGCCCAGCGCCTGCTGCAGCCGATCCAGAAGCAGCCGGCGGTTGGGCAGCTGCGTCAGCAGGTCATAGAAGGCGAGGTAGCGGATCTCTTCCTCCGCGGCCTTGCGCTGGCTCAGATCTTCCAGCGTGATCAGGTACTGGCCGTCCATGGCAACGCCGCCGATCTCGACCGTGCGCCGCGTGCCGTCGCCGCACACGATGCGGTATTCGGCGGGCACGATATTGCCGTCCAGCGCGCGCGCCCGCCTCTTGGCCCTCTGCAGCTGGTCGCAGGCCTGCGCGCGCAGCCCTGCATCGGGATAGGTGACGGCCCACCAGTCGTTGACTGTCGGGGCATCGGCTGCGGAGTAGCCGCAGGTGAAAACGAAGCGGTCGTTGCGGTAGACGATAGCGCCGGCTTCGCTGACGATGGCCAGGCCCACCGGCAGGCGCTGGAGCACCGCGCGCAGGCGCTCCTCGTTTTCGCGGTGGTGCTGCTCGAGGCGGCGGCGCTCGGTCACATCCTGCACCACGCCCAGGTTCAGCGACTGACCGTCCGGCCCCCGTCCAATGGAGGAAGCGGTTTCCTCGACCCAGATGATCGAGCCGTCGCTGCGGATCAGGCGCAGCTCATGCTGGTACTCGCGCATTTCCCCGCGCCCGAGCCGCTGCATCAGCGTGGCATGCTCGGCGCGGTCGACGGGATGGATGAATTCACTGAAGCGCCGGCCCGGCAAGGCATCGAGCGGCAAGGCCAGCAGGCTGGCGTAGCGCTGGTTCACCTGCTCGAACGCACCGGTTTCGGCATCGAGCTGCACCACGCCCACCGCGGCCTGGTTGAACAGCGCCTGGATGCGCTGGGCGCTGTCGCGCGCCGACACCTCTGCCTGCTCGCGTGCCCAGGCATCGCGGCGCCGGCGGATCTGCCATACGGTGACTACCGCCAGCAGCAGCGACACCAGCACGCCGCCCAGCATCACCAGCCAAGGCAGCAGTGGCTGCGGCGCGGCGGGGAACGGCCGGGGCGCCGCGGCGGCCGCCACCGGCATCAGCACCAACTGTTGATAGCCCGCTGCAAACGCCGAGCGCTGCCCGGGCGCAGCGGCGGCCGGCGTCATGGGAGCGGCGTGCATGAGCGCCAGGCCCAGGCCGGCGCTGAAACAGGCTCCCGCGACAAAGACCACCACTCCCGGCACGAAAATGCGGTGCTTCTTCGACAGGCACGGAAAGTGAAAAGTCATGGGAACATAAGCGCGCCGTGGGAATCCCGTGGTTCACAACGTCAAACGATTAGGAAAGCTATGAATCCGATAGCACGCCGAGCATAGCTGTTTTTTACCACGCTTCGCGTTAGACACTGTTGATTTCATGGCCGCAATGCCATACTTCCCCGATCAAGTCAGCAACCGGCCGGCCTCCACCGTGAGGCAACGGTCGCAGCGCGCGGCAATTGCCCGGTCGTGCGTGACCAGCACCAGCGTGGTGCCGCGCTCGCGATTGAGCTCGAACATCAACTCCATGATGGTCTCGCCCGTCGCGAAGTCCAGGCTGCCGGTAGGCTCGTCGGCCAGCAGCACGGCCGGCTCCACGACAAACGCACGCGCCAGTGCCACGCGCTGCTGCTCGCCACCCGACAGCAGGCGCGGGTAATGGCCTTCGCGCTGGCCCAGTCCGACCCGCGCCAGCATTTCGCGGGCACGCTGGCGCGCCGCACGGTGGCCCGCGAGCTCCAGCGGCAGCATCACGTTCTCCACTGCCGTCAGGTTGCCCAGCAGCTGGAAGCTCTGGAATACGAAGCCGAGCTTTTGCGCGCGCAGCGCGGCGCGGTCGTCCTCGCTCAGCGCAAACAGATCCTGGCCGTCGAGGCGCACCGTGCCCGAGGTGGGCGTATCGAGCCCCGCAAGTATCGACAGCAGCGTGCTTTTGCCCGAGCCCGACGCGCCGACGATGGCCACGCTTTCGGCCCGCGTGAAGGAGGCATGGATATCCCGCAGAATGTCGAGCGTGCCCGTGGAATCCGTGACCGACTTGGAAAGATGCTCGATTTCAAGCAGAGGGGGTGGTACAAGAGGTGCGGACATATCAAACCGAAATGGATAGCATGAATTTGAAACCAATTGACGGCGCCACGCGACGCTGGCTGCTGGCGGCGTTCGCTGCCACGGCCAGCGCCACGTCCATCGGCGCGCCCGCCAAGTCCGGGCAGGCCCCGGTGGTGCTGGTGGTGGGCGACTCGCTGAGTGCCGAATACGGGCTGGCCCGAGGCCAGGGCTGGGTGGCGCTGCTGCAGCAAAGGCTGGCAAAAAGCATGCCACAGGCGCGTGTGGTCAATGCCAGCGTCAGTGGCGACACGACCTCTGGCGGCCGTGCCCGCCTGGCCAATCTGCTCAAGCAGCACCAGCCGACGGTGGTGGTGATCGAACTCGGGGGCAATGATGCGCTGCGCGGGCTGCCGCTGGCGGGCACACGCGACAACCTGCTGGCCATGGCGCGCGCAAGCCAGGCGGCCGGAGCCAAGGTATTGCTTGTGGGCATGCAGGTGCCGCCCAACTATGGCGGCGCGTACGGCCGGGACTTCACCGCGGTGTTCCCGGAAGTCGCCCGGCAGACCAAGGCTGCCTTGCTGCCCTTCCTGCTGGCAGGATTCGCCGACAAGCCCGACGCCGCCAGCTGGTTCCAGCCCGACCGTATCCATCCCGCAGCCAAGGCCCACCCGCGGATGCTGGAGAACGTCTGGCCGCACCTGGAACCGCTGCTGCGCTGAACCCGGCCCGCCCCGCACGTTGCCCGTGGATCAATTGCCGGCGCTTGGCGGCGGCACGGCGGAAGCCGGTGCCGGCTCTTCGCCGGGAGCCACGTAGGTGGCACCTGAATGCTCGGGCACATCGCCCTTGCGTTGTTCCTTGGCGCGCTCCTTGTCCTGCTTCTTTTGCTTCTTGGCGAGCTCGCGTTGCCGTTTTTCGTATCCGTAGTTGGGTGTTGCCAATGTGCTCTTTCGTTGATTTGACGCTGCGCCTACTGTACCAGCCATCGGCCTCGGGTTCAGCCTTGGGGCCCTGATGGCGGCCCGGGCTGTACGCTGTGCCGGCAGGTGTCCCCGGCAAAGGCCCTGCCGGCAGCAGGCTGAACCCTGGCGCCGCCGCAGGATCGGGCCCCGCAACAGCGCCACGGGAGCATCCGGCCCCTCTCAGGAAAAGGCCGCGGCCAGCGCCTGCGCCAGATCGGCGCGCAGGTCCTCGACCGCTTCAAGCCCGATATTCAGGCGCACCACGGTGCCGGGCTGCAACTGCGGCACCGGGCGCTCGCGCATGCTTTCAATTTCATAGGGCACGACCAGGCTGGTCGGCCCACCCCAGCTGTAACCGAGCTTGAACAGCTGCAGCCCGTCGCAGAATGCATCGACCTGGGCCTGGCTGTGGCGCGGGTCGAACACCACGCTGAACAGACCGGCTGCCGCGCCCTCACCGCCCTGGGCACGGCCGCACAGCTGCTGCCAGTGCGCGTGCCCCGGCGAGCCGGGCAACGCCGGATGCAGCACCTGCACCACCGACGGCTGCTGCTGCAGCCAGCTGGCCAGCGCCCGCGCGCTGGCATCGTGCGCGCGGTAGCGCAGCGCCACGCTGGGCAGCGCGCGCAGCAGGGTTTCGCAATCGTTGCCCGACACGCCAATGCCAAGGCGCATGTGCGTGAGCTTGAGGCGCAGGTGCAGCGCCTGATCGACGGTGATCACGCTGCCCATCAGCACATCGCCGCCGCCGCTGGGATATTTGGTCAGCGCATGCACCGAAATGTCGACCCCGAGCCGGTGGCTGCCGTCCCCATCGAGATCAAAGGGGCGAAAAGCCAGGCCCGCGCCCCAGGTGTTGTCCAACGCCGAAATGACCCCGCGCTCGCGGCACAGCGCGACCATCGCCGGCAGATCGGGAAACTCCATGCTGACCGACCCGGGCGCTTCCAGCCAGACCAAGCGGGTGCGCGCGTTGATGCGCGCCGCCAGGTCGGCCAGGTCCATGGGATCGTAGAAGGAGTGCGCGATGCCCCACTGCACCAGCTCGGCTTCGGCCAGCGACTTGTTGGGCCCGTAGGCGTTGTCGGGAATCAGGACCTCATCGCCCGTCGCCAGCAGCGCCAGCGCAACGCAGGCGATCGCTGCCAAGCCGCTGGGAGCGAGCAGGCATTGCTTGCCGCCTTCAAGCGTGCAAAGGCGCTCCTCGAGCTGATAGCTGGTGGGCGTGCCGTGCAACCCATAGGTATAGCCGCTCTTGTCCAGCCAGCGACGGTTGCGCATGGCCGCCACATTGGGAAAAACCACCGTGGACGCCTTGTGCACTGCGGGCAGCAGTGACACGAAGTCCGGCGGTGGTTGATAGGAATGATGGACCAGCGCGGTGATCAGGTCGAGGTCGGCTTTTTTCATGCGGCAATATTAGCGCCCCGATGCTGCGCCAAAGGCAACATCCTGCGCCAGCCTCATGCCACTGCCACGCTTCAATGCAGTGCCGGTCCCCATCGACAGGATGCCAAGGAACACGGCAGTACCGTGTCCCCCGGGGAAGCGCTTAGCGTGCCTGGACGGTCAACATGTTGTTGACGCTGGCGACACCCTTGACGCTCTTGGCGATTTCCTCGGCGCGGGCCTTGGCGCTGTCGCTCGGAGCCGTGCCGTTGAGGGTCACGGTGCCGCCCTTGGTGTCGACATTGATTTGCAGCGCGCTCAGTTCGGAGTCCTTGATCAATGCCGCCTTGATTTCAGCAGTGATGGCGGCTTCGCCGGCCACATTCATCGCCGAGCCGGCAGCGTTGCTGGTTGCCTCGCCGACGCGGGCAGCACCCTCTTCGATACGGGCGCCAGCCGACTGGGCGGCCTGCTCCGTACGCGCCTGCGCGTTGTCGGCAGCTTGCTCAGTACGCGAGACGGCCGAGTCCAGCTTCTGGCCGGCAGTCTGATCGTCCGTCTTGCCGCAGGCCGACAGACCCAATGCCAGAGCGGTCACGGCAAGGATGGAAAGAATGCGTTGGCGTGGCTGAATCATGTTCGTTGCTCCTCTGGCAAGGCGAGCCCTGCGTGTTGTTCGTGAGGAGAATGTAAACGCGGTCCGGACCATGCCCCGTGGGAAGCAGCCGAACCCAACGTAGGACAGGCGCCCTAACCCACAACCGACTTCTGGCTGTCGCACAATGGCGCCCATGCTCCATCTCGCGCGCTGGTTTCCGTTTCTTGCCTGGCCCCGTCCCCGCCCCGAACTGCTGCTGGGGGAATTCTGGGCCGGCCTGACCGTCGGCCTGATGCTGCTGCCCCAGGGCGTGGCCTACGCCGCGCTGGCCGGCATGCCGCTGGTGACCGGCATCTATGCTTCGCTGATTCCGGCGCTGATCGCGGTGCTCTGGAGCGCCTCGCCGCGGCTGGGTGTAGGCCCGACGGCGTTGACCAGCCTGTTGATCGGCGCGTCGCTGCTGGGCCTGGCCGAGCCGGGCAGCGCCCACTGGGTCAATCTCGCGGTCTGGATCGCGCTGCTGTCGGGCCTGCTGCAGTGCGCGCTCGGGGCGCTGCGCGCGGGCTGGCTGCTCAATCTGGTGACCTCGCCCGTGCTCAATGGCTTCACCCAGGCCGCGGGGCTGCTGATCCTGGCCTCGCAGCTGCCCGCGCTGCTGGGCCTGCGCACCACCTGGAATGCCTTTTTCTCCGGCCCGTCCCTGTACCACTTCGATCCGCGCGCCGCGGCCATCGGCCTAGCCAGCGTCGCGCTGCTGCTGGCGCTCAAGCGCTGGCGCGCAGGTTTTCCCGCCGCGATGGTGGTGGCCGCGCTGGCCGGCGCGCTGAGCTGGGCAATGGGCTTTGCCGACCATGGCGGCAGCGTCGTGGGCACGCTGCCCGCGGGCCTGCCGACACTGCACTGGCCCGGATGGCTCGCAGGCAGCGATCTGGCCGCGCTGATCATGCCGGTGCTGGTGATCTCGCTGGTGAGCTTCCTCGAGACGGCGTCCAGCGCCCAGGCCGAACACCGCATGGCCGGCACGCGCTGGAACGAGAACCAGGACCTGCTGGCCCAGGGCATGGCCAAGATCAGCTCGGGGCTGTGCGGCAGCTTTGCCACCAGCGCCTCGTTCTCGCGTTCGGCCGTGAACCTGATGGCCGGCGCGCGCACCGGCTGGGCCACGGTGTTTGCCATCGGCTTCGTGTTCATCGTTTTGCTGTGGCTCACGCCCGCGCTCTACCACGTGCCGCAGTCGGCGCTGGCGGCCATCGTGGTCACGGCCGTTCTCAACCTGATCAAGCCGCAGACCATGTTCCGGCTGTGGCGCATTTCACGCACCGAAGCCTGCATCGGCCTGGCCACCTGCGCGCTGACGCTGGCTACCGCTCCGCAGCTGTACTGGGGCGTGCTGGCCGGGATCGTGATGGGCCTGTGCCACTTCCTCTACCAGCGCCTGCACCCGCGCATCATCGAGGCCGGGTTGCATGCGGACGGCAGCCTGCGCGATCGCCACCTCTGGCACCTGCCCGCGCTGGCGCCGGGAGCCTTCGTGCTGCGCATGGATGCCGAGCTCGATTTCGCCTCGGCCCGCGCGCTCGAGCAGCGCATCGTGGACCATCTGGGCGCGCACCCGCAGATACGGCACCTGTGCCTGCTGGCCCAGCCCATCAACCGCATCGACATTACCGGCATCGAGACTTTCACGCGCATCCGCAGCCTGCTGCGCCAGCGTGGTGGCACACTGCACGTCAGCGGCCTCAAGCTGCCGGTGGAAAATGGCCTGCGGCGTGCCGGGGCGCTGCAGCCCGCACCCGATCTGGCGCTGTACCGCACCGATGCCGAAGCGCTGGCAGCGCTGCAACATGTGGCGCCGCAGCCCGCTCGGCAAGCCGTTGGGAACTGCGACGCTGATACACTCTCGCAACACTGATTTGCAATTTGTGACTGGTTCCGCGACATACCAATCTGTCTTCCTGCGCGATCTGCGCTTGTCTACGGCCCATAGCCTGGTAACCCAGGCTGGTGTGCCGGGCTTTGCGCTGCCCAACGAAACACCGACCCGCTACCTGCAGGAATTGATCGATGGCCTGTGCGAGCTGTCGCTGCGCGATCCCCTGACGGGCCTGGCCAACCGGCGCCACTTTCGCACCGTGCTGGAGCGCGAGGTCGACCGCATGGCGCGCTCGGGCGAGGCCGCCCTGCTGCTCATGCTCGACATCGACCATTTCAAGAAGATCAACGACACCCACGGGCACATCGCGGGGGACATCGTCTTGCAATCGGTGGCGCGCACCCTGCTGAGCTGCGTGCGTCCGATGGATACACTGGCGCGTTACGGCGGCGAGGAATTCGCGATCGTGCTGCCGTCCTGCCAGGCCACCTACGGCCGCGCCATCGCCGAACGCATTCGCGAGGCGGTGGAGTCCACCATGATCCCGGTTTCTCCGGCATTGGCACTGAATGTTTCTGTCAGTATTGGCGGCGCTTACGCGCTGCAGTGGATCCGCAGCACCACACAGCTGTGGATCGAGCGCGCGGACAATCAGCTCTATCAGGCAAAATCCGCCGGGCGAAACCGTATCTGCATCGAAGAGCAACCCGACAGCACCGTGAGTGCAGAAGAAAAAAGCATGTTGTTTGCCCCCCAGTCCACGTATTTCCAACCGGCTGACGCGGATCGATTGACGGTGCCCCTGGCCGCCCCCACGGACCCGGACGCCGGCCGGTGAAAGCAATGCGATGAGCGACGCAGTCCTGCCCTCACATCCCGCCCTGCCAACGACCACGCCGATGGGCGAGGCGGTGCGCACCCGTCCGCAGCACCGGGCCCGGATCCTTGCCGTCACCAGTGGCAAGGGCGGGGTCGGCAAGACGTTTGTCTCGGCCAACCTGGCCGCGGCGTTGACGCGCCATGGTCTCAAGGTGCTGGTGCTGGACGCCGACCTGGGCCTGGCCAACCTCGATGTGGTGCTGAACCTGTACCCCAAGATCACGCTGCACGACGTATTCACCGGCAAGGCCGACCTCGAGGACGCGCTGCTGGCCGGCCCGGGCGGCTTCTCGGTGCTGCTGGCTGGCTCGGGCATGGTCGAGTACTCGCACCTCACGCCCGAGATCCGCGCCAAGTTCCTGCAGGTGGTTGAAACCATGGCACCGCGCTTCGACGTGGTGCTGCTCGACACCGGCGCCGGCATTTCTGACGTGGTGCTGTTTTCCGTGTCGATGGCCGACGAGGTGATGATCGTGGCAACGCCCGAGCCGACCTCGCTGACCGACGCCTATGCGGCCATCAAGGTGCTCGCGACGCAGCAAAAGCGCAAGCACATGCGCCTGATCATCAACCAGGCCGTGCGCCCCGGCGACGGCCGCGCGATCACCGGGCAGCTGCAGCAGGTGCTCAACCGCTTCGTGACGACCGAAGACGGCCAGCCGGTGCGGCTGCTGCACATGGGCGATATCCCGGCCGATCCGGCAGTGCGTGACGCCGTCATGCGCCGCCAGCTGCTGCTGCAGGCCACGCCAGGCTGCGCCGCGGCGCTGTCCGTGGCCCAGCTGGCCAACAAGATCAAATCGATGCTGACCCCCTGAATTTTCGGACCGGGCCGGCGCGCGTGCAGCGCCCCGGCCGGCCCCAGGCATTTCCATCCGTGACCGACATTCTCAACATCTCCTGCTACAAATTCGTGGCATTGCCCGATGCGCCCGCGCTGCGCGAAACGCTGGCCACGCGGGCGCTTGCCGCCGAACTCAAGGGCACCATCCTGCTGGCCGAAGAAGGCATCAACTTCTTTCTGGCCGGCCCGGCCGAACGCGTGCGCGGCTTTGTCGACGCGCTGCGCTGCGATGCACGCTTTGCCGATCTCGTGCCCAAGGAAAGCTGGTCGCAGCAGGTGCCGTTTCGCAAGATGCTGGTCAAGGTCAAGCGCGAGATCATCCGCATGGACCACCCGGCCATCAAGCCGGCCCATGGCCGCGCGCCCTCGGTCAGCCCCGCCACGCTGCGCCAGTGGCTGGAACAGGGCCACGACGATGACGGCCGGCCCGTGGTCACGCTCGATACGCGCAACGACTTCGAAGTCGACGCCGGCGCGTTCGAGTCGGCCATAGACTGGCGCATTGCCAAGTTCACGGAATTTCCCGCGGCGCTGCAGTCGCACCAGGCCGAGCTTGAAGGCAAGACCGTGGTCAGCTACTGCACGGGCGGCATACGCTGCGAAAAGGCCGCGATCCTGATGCGCGAGCAAGGGCTGGAGCATGTCTACCAGCTTGAAGGCGGCATCCTCAAGTATTTCGAGGAGACCGACGGCGCCCATTACCGCGGCGGCTGTTTCGTGTTTGACGAACGCCGGGTGCTGGACCCGGCGCTCGACACCGTTCCCGCCAGCGAGCTGCCGCCGTCGGCCGGCTAGCCGCCGTTCAGCGCGGCGCCAGCGGGCGGCGCGCGTCCACGCTCAGCGCCCCGGGACCAAATGCCGCAAATGCCAGCAGCCCGCCGGCTACGGCGATGTTCTTGTAGAACAGCAGTTGCTGCATTGCCGCCTGCTCCGCGGGCAAGGCCCAGAACTTGTGAAAGAAGAAGCTGGCAACCAGCGTGAAGAAGGCCAGCGCCAGCGCCGCCCAGCGCGTCTGCCAGCCCAGCAGCAGCGCCAGGCCGGCGATGATTTCCACCAGCAGCGCCAGCACCACGGCGACCTGCGGCAGCGGCACGCCCGCCGAAGCGGTCTAGGCCACCGTGCCCGCAAAGCCCGTGAGCTTGCCCACCCCGGCGGGACTGAACAGCAGGGCCCGCCGGATGCGACCGACGAGGGCCAGGGGATTTTGCAGCGAAGTCCACATAGAGATACCTCCCAGAACACTGCGTCGAAGCGGAGGATTCCGCTGCGTGGCGCGGCATCCGCCAGCGGCATGGGCAGGCGCTGGCGGATGAGCCTCATTGTCCTGAAGCACCGCGCACGCGCCTGTCAGCTTTGTTCCATTGATCCAGCGCGCCTGGCCGGCCGGATTCTTTCGCCTAGCCCGGGCGCAACGCGTTCTGGTGCAGCCGGTTTGATGGCATCATTCAAATCCTTTGAACAGCCAACCGCCCCCATGTCCAGCCCCCGCGACGCCCTGACGCCCGACAGCCTCGCCATGCTGCAGGTGATTGCCGACACCGGCAGCTTTGCCGCCGCCGCGCGCTCGCTCGGGCTGGTGCCCAGCGCGCTCACCTATCGCGTGCGCCATATCGAGGACGCGCTGGACGTGCTGCTGTTCGACCGGCGCTCGCGCCAGGCGCAGCCCACCGAGGCCGGGCTGGAGCTGCTGCGCGAAGGCGCGCGTCTGCTGCAGGACATAGACAGCGTGGCCCACCGCGTGCGCCGCGTGGCCACGGGCTGGGAGCCGCAGCTGACCATAGTCACCGACGGCGCGCTGGCGCGCGGCCCGCTGTTCGACCTGGTCGAGGCCTTCTATGTGCTTGCGCCCCCCACGCGGCTGAAGCTGCGCGACGGCATTCTGAGCGGCACGCTCGAAGTGCTGAGTTCGGGACGCGCCGATCTGGCCATCGGCGTGGCCGTCAATGCCAGCAATGTTGCCGGCATTCAGCTGCAGGAGCTCGGCGAGCTGGTGTTCTGCCTGGCCTTCGCCCCGCAACATCCGCTGGCGCAGCTGCCCGAGCCCATCAGCGACGACACGCTGCTGCAGCACCGCGTGGTGGCCGTGGCCGACTCCGCCTTGCGCGACACCACCAGCATCGGTCTGCTGGGCGGCCAGCAGGTGCTGACCGTGGACAGCATGGCCGCCAAGGTCGAAGCCATGCAGCGCGGCCTGGGCTACGGCTTCCTGCCCCAGGGCATGCTGCAGGAACATGCGGCCAGCGGCCGGCTGGTGGTGCGCTCCGTCGTGCGCCCGGCGCGCACGCTGCGCGCCAATTACGCCTGGACCACTTCGGGCCATGCGAGCCCGGGGCGCGCGCTGCGGTGGTGGCTGGAAAAG
>JBEVDH010000107.1:0-19451 GCA_040514115.1 Comamonas sp.
CTACCAGGAAGCGGGCCGCGCGGGCCGCGACGGCGAGGAGGCGACCTGCACGCTGCTGTATGTGCAGCAGGACCGCGCCCTGCAGAGCTTCTTCCTTTCGGGCCGCTATCCGTCCCTGAACGATCTTCAGGCGCTGATGGCGCTGTTGCACCAACCCGCACCCTCTGGTGGCTGGACCGCCGACGCCATTGTCGACGCCGTCGATCGGCCACGCGCGAAGATGCTGGTGGCCCTGAGCCTGCTGCGCAGCCACAAGGTGGTGCGCCGCACGCGCGCCGGCCGCTTCCATGCGGTGCGCGATCTCGATGACGCCGCCCTGGAGTCGCTGCTGACCGGTTACCGCGCGCGGCGCGAGCAGGACGGCACCACGCTCGAAGCCATGGTGGCCTACGCCCAGGGCGGACGCTGCCGCTGGCAGGCGGTGCTGGCGGCGCTGGGCGAATCAGCCCCCGACACTTGCGGCCACTGCGACAACTGCCAGCGGCTGGCCGCGCTGGCGCGCATCGCGCCCGCCGCGGCGGTGCCCATCGAGCTGCCTTCGTCTGCGCCTGTCAAACCCCGCTTTGCCGGCGGCGACACGGTGCGCGCCAAACGCTATGGCGCCGGTCAGGTGGTCGAGGCCGACATGCATTCCGTGACGGTGGAGTTTGCCAACGGCGTGCGCCGCACCTTCTTGCCGGAATTTGTGCGGGTTGCACGGCCGGCGCGGCCGGCGCAGATGGCAGCCTGATGCCGAAAGCGGTGCCGGCCGAGGATGGCGCGAGAAAGACCTCGGCAGGCTCGCCTCTTGCAGCATCCGGCTTGGCCTTGATGCGGCCGCGCGGATTCAACGTGCAATCCCGTCCACAGCAGGCGCGCGGGTGCGGCCTGTCGATATCAAGAATTCTGACCGGCTGCAAACCTGCAAGCCAGATATAGCCTGGTTCCTCGCGGGAATGCGCCATTGGGTACAGAATGTTGAATATACATTCTCCGTCTCTTGCCTGGAAATCCTGCATGCCCCAATATGCATCAAGGTGCACCAAAAAGACGCATGCGCGCCCTGTTTTGATGCGCCCGCAGCGGCCACTTCACACGGCCATCCATAAAATTTCTCCAGCGAAATTTTGATTGAAGCGTGAGGATTTTCCATTCTCGTTATTTTCATTGAGCATCGATCCATTCGACCTGCGGTATTCAAGACCTATGGAACACTTCATCCCCAGCGCCGAAAAATTGATTCCCGTGGATCATGGCAACGAATATTTCGGCCAGTCCGCAGGGAAACATTTCAATATGCTGGCTCATGGCGCAGTGGCTGGCGGTGATTCCCATGGCACCACGGTGGCCCGGCAGGTTCTGCTCGATGGCGGAAATGCCGTGGACGCGGCGGTAGCTGCCGCCCTTGCGCTGGCCGTCACCTGCCCGCAGGCGGACCATAGCGGCGGCGGCGGGTGCATGAATATCCACATCGATGGAGAATCCTACTTTCTCGACTACAGGCAGACGGCGCCCGCAGCCACACATGGCAATCGCCATCCGGCCGGCAAGGAAGATGGCGCACAGGATGCGGCCGTGCCCGGGACCGTCATGGGCCTGTGGGTGGCCCATCGGCGATTTGGCAAGCGCTCCTGGAAGGACATTCTTCGCCCGGCAATGGCGCTTGCACATACGGGCTTCCATGCGCCAGGCCAGATGAGGAAAGGCGGCCCACAGGCAGTCGGGGCCAGCGGGAACGCCAACCCTCCAATGGATTTCTCCGATGGCTTTTTTTCCATTCGCGGTGACGCGCTATTGGCAGCGTACCGCGCCAAGTGGACAAAGCCACTTTCATTCCCCTGGCGCGGCATGCAAGTCCTGACTGCGCCGCCACCCAGTGCCGGGGGCATGGCCCTGGCTCAACTGTTGGAAATCAAATCCCAGCAGCATAAAACCCTGTTCAAAGGGGTCCGCGTCAATACCGCCAGCTATATTCATTTGAGTTCCGAAATGATGAAGCTTGCATTATCGGAGAGCTACGCATATCTGGCAGAGCCGGAATTTTCCAGCAGGTCGGCCGACGATTTTCTCCCGGCGGAAAATCTCTCCATGCGGGCCACGCAGGTCAATGCACTGGAAATAGCCACGGCCCAAGCCCCGCAATCCCGAAATTCCCGCAATCACATCACGCATTTCTCCGTCATCGACCAATGGGGCAATGCCGTTTCCAACACCTGTGCCTTGCGCGATGCGGGCACAGGCGCCTTGTCATTGAGCGCGCCCACCATCTTGCTCAAGGATGGCCGCGTGGAAATGGTGCTGGGCACGCCGGGCGGCGCGCATATTCCCACCCATTTGTATCAGGTGCTGACCAATGTCTTCGATTACGGCCTGGACCTGCAATGCGCGGTGGCGGCGCGGCGCTTTCATCACCAGTTGCCGCAGGCGAGCTTCATCGTGGAAGAACCTTATTCGCCGCTTCCCGACAGGTGCGTGGCGGAACTGGCAAAACGCGGCTACTCGGTACAAACCGCGTTCTTCGATACCGATGTACAGGCGATTCACGTGGTGGCGCGCCAGCCCATCCCGGTCGCGGACCCCCGGGGCCGGGGCTGGGGGGTGATCGCGCGCTGAAAGGTGCTTCAGACCGCCAAAATCGGCGCCGGCAGCTCTCCATCCGGCAAGCGCACGAAAAACTGCTTGTCGATCAGCACGTTCTTGGCGGTGTCAATGACGATCAAGGTGCCCTGGTCGGCTTCATCGACCACATACGACGCGTAGTACGCCACATGGGGAATCGAGGGCGACGCGGGCAGGCAGCGCAGTTCGCCATTGGCCAGGTATTCGCGCAATACCGGCAGGGGCAACACGGCCACGGCATGTTTTTCGCGCACCAGACGCAGCATCAGCGAGAGCGAATTGCAGGAATTGATGCCCTCGAATTCGACATTGGCGCTGCGCAGCCACTTGTGCACGATGGAGTTGAGCGTCGATGGCGGCGAATTGGTGACCAGTGGCAGCTGGGCGGCTATTTTTGGCGTGAACGGCGCATCGGGCACCGGCATGCCGCTGGCGGCGATCCAGGCGAAATCGACCCATCCCAGCAGCTGGTCCGTCACATGCGTGGCCGAGCCTGGATAGGTGTGCAGCGCCACATCGATTTCGCGCTTGCGCAGCTTTTCGCGCAGCACGCTGCCGACGTCAATGGTGATCTCCACGACCAGCCGCGGATGGCTGCGCTTGAGCTGGCGCAGGATCTCCGACAGCGCCACCATGGCCGTGGATTCGTCCGAACCCAGGCGCAGCACACCCTCCAGGGGCGGGCCGGTGCGGGCCAGGCGCTCGAAGTCCTGGCCCGCGCTGAGCACCCTTTCGGCCAGCGTCAACGCATGGCGCCCCTCGTGCGTCAGATGCACGCGTTGATTTTGCCGCGTGAAGAGCGCCAGATTCAGGCCGGCTTCGAGCTCCTTGATACGGCTTGAAATCGCCGGCTGGCTGAAATTGAGGTGGTCGGCCGCCGCATGGATGCTGCCGAGTTTGGCCGTCCAGAAAAATGCTTCAAGTTGACGCAGGGTAGTTCGCATGATTCAAAAATCTTATCAACTATTCCTCAAATAAGGCGTTTTCCTTTCAAAAAGCCCGCTGATAGATTGAAGGCTCATTCAATTTTCCTTGCACGCCATGTACGTACTGAACGCCTTGCCCCAGCCCGTGGACCCCGAGTTGCTGTCGTTGCTCGTGCAGGCCGAGCCCGCCGTGATCGGACATTTCCGCTACACCGGCTTCATGAGCCCGGCCATCAAGGCGCACTTCCAGGACCGCCGCGTTGCGGGCACTGCCGTCACGGTGTGCGCCCCCGGCATGGACGGCGCGATGGTGCATTACGCGGTGGGCAAAGCCCGCCCCGGCGACTTCCTGGTCATCGACCGCTGCGGCGACGAGTCCATTGCCGCCATGGGCGGCGCCGTGGCCTATGCGGCGCGCGCCGCCGGCGTGGTGGGGATCATCGTGGACGGCCTGGTGACCGATCTGAGCGAGCTGCGCCAGTACGGCGTGCCGGTGTGGTCGCGCGGCACGTCGGCCGTCACGGTGAAGACCCTGGGCCTGGGCGGCGAGTTCTGCGGGCACGTAAGTTGCGGCGGCGTCTCCGTGGCGCCCGGCGACGCCATCCTGGCGGACGAGAACGGCATTCTCGTGCTGCCTGCCGCCGACATCCAGGCCAGCGCCCGGCGCGCGCTGCAGATGATGCGCGACGAGAAGAAGACGCTGGCGCGCATCGACGCGGGCGAGAAGTATCCCGACATCCTGGGCTCGACCCAGGTGATCGAGAACGCCATCAAGGCGGCAAACGGCGCGGCCTGACGCGTTCGGCGCAAGTCCGGTCTACACATCACCCCAAGGAACCTCAGCATGTCGTCAATTCACTCCTCTTCCTTCAAACACCTCGGCCGCCGCAGCCTGCTGGCGCTGTCATTGCTCGCCGTCGCCGGGTTGGCCCATGCGCAGCAGCCGGCCTATCCCAAGGGCCCGGTGACGCTGGTCGTGCCGTTCCCACCGGGCGGCAGCGTCGACATGGTGGCGCGCGCCATCGGCAAGCAGCTCGGCGATGCGCTGGGCCAGACCTTCATCGTGGACAACCGCCCTGGCGCCTCGGGCAATATCGGTGCGGCCGCAGTGGCCGGCGCCAAGCCGGACGGCCAGACGCTGTTCGTCAGCAGCTCGGGTGTGATCACCGCGAACCAGTTTCTCTACAAGCGCCCGGGCTTCGACGCACAAAAGGATCTGACGCCCGTGATCCGCCTGGTCAACCAGCCCAACATCCTGCTGGTGCATCCTTCCGTGCCGGTGCACAGCGTGCAGGACCTGATCAAGCTGGCGAAGTCGCAGCCCGGCAAGATCAACATCGGCAACGCCGGCATCGGCACGGGCCAGGACATCGCCGCGCGCCAGTTCGCGTCGGCCTTCCATCTGGACATGCTGCACGTGCCCTACCGCGGCGGCGCGCCGGCCATGAACGACCTGCTGGGCGGACAGATCCAGGTGATGTTCGAGACCTCGCCCACCGCCCTGCCCTACGCCAAGGAGCGCAACGGCAAGCTGCGCGCGATCGCCATCACCAGCGCCACGCGCTCGCCGCTGGTGCCCGACCTGCCGACGGTGGCCGAGTCCGGCGTGCCCGGCTTCGACTCCATCACCTGGATCGGCCTGACGGCGCCGGCCGGCACGCCGCCGGCGATCATCGCGCGGCTCAATGCCGAGCTCAACAAGGGCCTCAAGGGCGAGATGGGCAAGAAGTTCGCCGAGTTCAGCCTCGACCCGATTGGCGGCACGCCGCAGGAGATGGCCGAGATGATGCGCAAGGATTCGGCCAACTACGGCGCGATCCTGAAGGCCGCGGGCGTCGAGCCGCAGTAAGCACCCCTTTACGCAACTGGCAAGGAAAGGCCCGCATGCAATACGTCCATCTTGGGAAGTCGGGCCTGGAGGTGTCCCGGATCTGCCTGGGCACGCTGACTTTCGGCTCGCCCGCGTGGCGCTCCTGGATGCTCGATGAGGAAGCTTCGCGCCCGCTGTTTCGCCAGGCGGTGGAGCTGGGCATCAACTTCTTCGACACCGCCGACACCTACTCCGGTGGCGAATCCGAGGTGGTCACCGGCAAGCTGCTCGCGCAGTTCTTTCCCGGCAGCCGGCGCGAGGAGGCGGTGATTGCCACCAAGGTGTTCAACCCGGTGGACATGGCTTTCGAGGGCGACGCCGCCGCCGACTTCCGGCGCCGCCCCAACAAGGACGGCCTGGGCCGCAAGCGCATCCTGCATGCGGTGGATGCATCGCTGCAGCGCCTGGGCGTCGATTACATCGACCTCTACCAGATCCACCGGTTCGACCCCGCCACGCCGCTCGAGGAGTCGCTGGAGGCTTTGCACGACGTGGTGAAGGCCGGCAAGGTGCGCTATCTCGGCGCCAGCAGCATGTGGGCCTGGCAGTTCGCGAAGATCCAGCAGGTCGCGCGCGACAACGGCTGGAGCCGCTTCATCAGCATGCAGAACCACTACAACCTGATCTACCGCGAGGCAGAGCGGGAGATGATTCCGCTGTGCCAGGACGCGGGCGTGGCGCTGCTGCCCTGGAGCCCTCTGGCCCGCGGCTTTCTCGCGCAGGGCAGCGGCGCCCGCACTTCGGCGCGCGCCGCCGCCGACCAGACCACCGAGCGCTTCTACGGCCGCGAGTCGGACCTCGCCACGCGCGCGCGGCTGCATGACATGGCCGCGCAAAAAGGCGTGAGCGCGGCCACGCTGGCCTATGCCTGGCTGCTGCACAAGGGCGTCACTTCCCCCATTGCCGGCGCCAGCAAGCCGCAGCAGATCGAAGAGGCGGTGCGCTCGATCTCCGTGGCGCTGACACCGCAGGAAGTCGCCGAGCTCGACAGCGGCTACGCGCCGCGCCCGGTGCTGGGGCACAGCTAGCCGCCGCCGAATTCGGATTTCCTCACGCGGATCGCCAGGTCCGCGCAGCGGCGCCAAGACGCCGCTTTCCCCTCAATCATCAGGAGACAAAAAGCATGGCTACCCCACACCATCTGCAAGGCATCTACTCCCCGGTGCTGACCCCTTTCAAGGCCGATCTGTCACCCGACCTCCCCGCGTTCGTGCGCCACTGCCAATGGCTGCTGGGCCAGGAGGTGGGACTGGCGGTGTTCGGCACCAACTCGGAGGCCAACTCGCTGTCGGTAGGCGAGCGCAAGGAGCTGCTCGACGCGCTGCTGGAATCGGGTGCGCCGCCAGCGCGGCTGCTGCCGGGCACGGGCTGCTGCGCGCTCACCGACACGGTGGAGCTCACGCGCCACGCGGCGGCCGCGGGCGTGGGCGGCGTGCTGATGCTGCCGCCCTTCTACTACAAGGGCGTCTCGGACGAGGGGCTGTTTCGCAGCTACGCGGAAGTGATCGAGCGGGTGGGCGACAGCCGGCTGCGCGTCTATCTGTACCACATCCCGCCGGTGGCCCAGGTGTCCATCAGCCTGCCCCTGATCGAGCGGCTGCTCAAGGCCTATCCCGGCACCATTGCCGGCATCAAGGACAGCTCGGGCGACTGGAGCAACACCGAGGCCGTGCAGCGCGCGTTCGGCGCCGAGGGCTTCGACGTGTTCGCGGGCAGCGAGGTGTTCCTGCTGCGCACGCTGCGCGCCGGTGGCGCGGGCTGCATCACGGCCACGGGCAATGTCAACCCGGCGCCCATGGTGGAGCTGTTCAAAAGCTGGCAGGAGGACGGGGCCGATGCGCAGCAAGCGGCGCTTGACGCGACGCGTGCCATCTTCCAGCAGCACAACATGATTCCGGCGATGAAGACGGCCGTGGCGCGCTTCAGCGGCCACGACGCGTGGCGCACGCTGCGCCCGCCTTTGAGCGCGCTGTCGCCCGAACAGGAGCGCGCCCTGGTGGACGCGCTGCAAAGCCATGGATTCCAGATGCAAGAGGTCAACGCATGAGCCACCATCAATTAGCCGCCCTGCCGGTGCATCAGCTGTCCCGCCTGATTGCGCAGCGCGAGATTTCACCGGTCGAACTGGTGCAGGACTGCCTGCACAACATCGACAGGCGCGAGGCGAAGCTGCAGGCCTTTGTCGAGGTCCATGCCGATGCGGCACGCCTTGCCGCCCAGGGCGCCGAAGCAGCCATCCGCGCGGGCCATTCGGTGGGGCCGCTGCACGGCATTCCGATCGCGCTCAAGGACCTGATCGAGATCGAAGGCCAGGTTTTCACCGGCGGCAGCGAAGCCTGGAAGGACCGGCGGGCCACGCGCACCGCGACGCTGGCGCACAAGCTGATGGCGCAAGGCGTGATCGTGCTGGGCAAGACCCACACCGTGGAATTCGCCATGGGCGGCTGGGGCACCAACACGCGCCGCGGCACGCCGTGGAATCCCTGGGACATGCAAGTGCAACGCACGCCCGGCGGCTCGAGCAACGGATCGGCCGTGGCGATCGCGGGCCGGCTGGTGCCCTGGGCCGTGGGCACGGACACCGGCGGCTCGATCCGCATGCCTGCGTCCTGGTGCGGCATCACCGGCCTGAAGACCTCGACCGGACGCATCAGCACCCATGGCATCCAGCCGCTGAGCCCGACGCTGGACACGCCCGGCCCGATGGCGCGCTGCGTGGAAGACGTGGCCTTGCTGTACGCCGCCATGCACGGCGCCGACCCGCTCGATCCGCTGACGGCCGCTCTGGCGTATGTCGACCCCCTGCCCGCGCTCAAGCGCGGCATCCGGGGCCTGCGGCTGGCGCGCATGCCCGACAGCGAGCGCCGCTATGCGTCGGCGCAGGTGCTCCAGGCCTACGACGAGTCGCTGCGCGCGCTGCAGTCGCTGGGCGCCGAGATCGTGACGCTGGAGCTGCCGTTTCGCTTCGAGGATGTCGCGGCCTTCAACATGCGCATCATGGCCGCCGAAAGCTATGCGCTCTACCATGCGCTGATCGACGACCCCGCCGCGCCGCTGGACCCGGATGTGCGCCCGCGCATCGCGGCCGGACGCGACATCAGCGCGCGCGCCTATCTCGAGGCCGTGCAGCAGCGCAGCGTGATGAAGCAGCAATTCGCGCAGGCCATGCAGGGCATCGACGCCCTGCTCACGCCCAGCACCATGACCACGGCGCTGCCTTTGAGCGAAGTCGACCAGACCAAGGCGCCCGCGCACTACACGCGTTTTGGCAATTATCTGGATCTGTGCGGCCTGTCACTGCCCAATGGCCTGGACGACCAGGGCTTGCCGACCTCGCTGCAGATCGTCTGCCGCAGCCAGCAGGAAGATCTGGCGCTGCGCATCGGCTGGGCGTATGAGCATGCGACCGAGTGGCACATGCATCTTCCACAGGGACTGGACTGACCGGACTGGCGGCGCCGTGACCGCCTTCAGCCAGCCACGACGCGCTGGCGCTGCTCGCCCAGCCCGTCGATGCCCAGGCGCATGGTCTGCCCGGCGCGCAGGTAGACCGGCTCGGGCTTGATGCCCATGCCCACGCCCGGGGGCGTGCCGGTGGAGATCACATCCCCGGGGTGCAGCGTCATGAAGCGGCTCAGGTAGGCAATGATTTGCGGCACCTTGAAGATCATCGTGGCGGTGCTGCCGTCCTGATAGCGGTGGCCATCGACCTCGAGCCACAGGCGCAGCTGGTGGGGATCGGGAATTTCGTCCCGGGTCACCAGCCAGGGGCCGGTGGGGCCAAAGGTGTCGCAGCCCTTGCCCTTGTCCCAGGTGCCGCCGCGCTCGATCTGGTAGGCGCGCTCGGAGACATCGTTGACCACGCAGTAGCCCGCGACATGCTCCATCGCCTGCTGCTCCTCGACATAGGAGGCGGTGCGGCCGATCACAACTCCGAGCTCGACTTCCCAGTCGGTCTTCACCGAGCCGCGCGGAATGCGGACATCGTCATTCGGCCCGACAACCGCCGAAGTCCATTTGTTGAACACCACCGGCTCCTGGGGAATGGGCATGCCGGCTTCGGCGGCGTGGTCGGCGTAGTTCAGGCCAATGCAGACAAACTTGCCGATCCGGCCCACGCAGGCGCCCAGGCGCGGCTGGCCTTCGACACGTGGCAAGGTGGACAGGTCCATGGCCTGGAGTTGCAGCCAGGCCGGGCCGGCCAGGAATGCGCCATCGATGTCCGGAGTCAGGCTGGAGAGGTCACGGAGGTGGCCATTGTGGTCGAGTACACCTGGTTTTTCCAGGCCGGGAGGTCCGTAGCGCAATAACTTCATATACATCTCTGTCGTAAAAGATTCTAGACGACCGGTCTAATTTCAAGCTATGATGCGTCCATGGCCACCGAAATCAATCCGCAGCAATCGGAAGTACGCAAAAGCATTCTTGCGGTCGGTCAGCGCATCATGGCCAGCAAGGGCTTTTGCGCCGTCGGCATCAACGAGATACTGACCGCTGCCAGCGTGCCCAAGGGATCGTTTTATCACTACTTCGGCTCCAAGGACGCCTTTGGCGTGGCCATGCTCGGCTTTTACTTCGAAGGCTATCTTGCCGAAATGGACGACATCCTGGGCCGTGCAGGCCTGAACTCCGCGCAGCGGCTGATGAACTATTTCCACGGCTGGAAAGACAGCCAGTCGCTGCTGGAGTGCCAAGGCAAATGCCTGGCGGTGAAGCTGGGCGCCGAAGTGGCCGACCTTTCCGAACCGATGCGCCTGGCCATGAAGCAGGGCACCTCGGAAATCATCTCGCGCTTGCAGGCGGCTGTCGAGGCTGGCCAGGCAGAGCGCTCCATAGCGCTCGACGCGCAGGCACAGAGCCTGTATCAGCTCTGGCTTGGCGCAAGCGTCTTGGCCAAGATCGAGCGCAGCGCCCGACCACTCGAGCTGGCCCTGGCAACCACGCGGCGCCTGCTGCAGCCGCCCGCCTGAAGCAGGCAACCGGCGCTTCCTTCGAAGTGCCTTTTCTATGGGTCTTATAGTAGACCGGTCTAGTTTTTTCTCAAGGAGTCCCCCATGAAAGTTCTCATCGTTCTCACCTCCCATGACCAGTTGGGCGACACCGGTCGCAAGACCGGCTTCTGGCTTGAAGAGCTTGCCGCCCCGTACTACGCCTTCAGGGATGCCGGGGCACAGGTGACGCTGGCCTCGCCCCAGGGTGGTCAACCCCCGCTGGACCCCAAAAGCAACGAGCCGATGTTCCAGACGGAGCTGACCCACCGCTTCGAGAAGGACGGCGCGGCCAATGCACAGCTGGCCCACACGCTTCGTCTCAGCAGCGTCTCGCACGCCGATTTCGACGCGGTCTTCTACCCCGGTGGTCACGGCCCTCTGTGGGACCTGGCCGAGGACCGGCACTCCATCGCCCTGATCGAGTCGTTCATCGGCGCTGGCAAGCATGTCGCCCTGGTCTGCCATGCACCCGGCGTGCTGCGCCACGTGAAAGCCGCCAATGGCCGCCCGCTGGTCGAAGCGAAGAAAGTCACGGGCTTCACGAACAGCGAGGAAGCCGGTGTGGGACTCACCGATGTGGTGCCGTTCCTGGTCGAAGACGAGCTCATTGCCCAGGGCGGCTTGTATTCGAAGGGTCCCGACTGGGGCTCCTACGTGGTGGCCGACGGTCTGTTGATCACCGGCCAGAACCCCGCTTCATCGGCCGAGACCGCGCAGCGTCTGGTGGACGCGCTGCGCAGCGTGCCGGCGCCTGTCTGATGCCTGCCCCGGCCTGAGAACTGGATCGGCCGCGTTGCGCCCAGGGGCACGCCGCCGCAGAGCGTCGGCAAGCGGGTGACGCAGCGCCATATCCGCATGCAGTGACCTGGCGCTTTTGCGCCCACTGTGCGCCCGCCCCCTGCCCCGCCGGCCGGCGTGCGCGGCTGCTAGAACGGCCTGTCCCCCACGATGGCCGTGCGCTCCATCTTCCGCGGGGCGGGCCAGTAATCCTGCACCGCGTAGTGCTGGGTACAGCGGTTGTCCCACATCGCGACGCTGTCGGGCTGCCAGCGAAAACGCACCTGGTACTCCGGAATGCCGGCCTGGCTGGCCAGGTAGGCCAGCAGCAGGCCCGCTCCCGGCATGTAGTCCTGGCCGCAGCGCACGTTCTGCGGCGTGTGGTAGTTCGCGAAATGCGTCGCGAATCCGCACACGTACAGGATTTTCTCGCCGGTTTCGGGGTGGGTGCGCACCACCGGGTGTTCGACTTCGGGGTGCTGGCGGCCCAGCGCCAGGCGCTTTTCCTGCGGCATGACGGCGCCAAAGGTGTGCTCGATGCTGCACTTGACCTTGAGCGGGTCGATCCGGTGCTTGATGTCGTCCGGCAGCTTGCGGTACGCCTGGGCCATATTCGCCCAGATGGTGTCTCCGCCGACGGGCGGGCATTCGATGCAGCGCAGCACGCAGGCCATGGGCGGGGTTTCTTCCCACTGGCCGTCGGTATGGAAGCCGTTCTCGTAGTGCTCGCGCTGGTCGCTGCGGTAGATCCGCACCAGCCCCGGATGGTCGGGGTCGCTGCCAACCACCGGATGGTCCTCGAGCTCGCCGAAATGGCGGGCAAACGCCACATGTTCGGCCCGGCTGATGTGCTGGTCGCGAAAGAACAGCACCTTGTGCTGCAGCAGCAGGGCCTTGAGCTCATGGGCCAGGCCGATATCGCGCGACGCCTCGCCCAGGCTCACGCCCGACACTTGCGCACCGATGGTGCATGTCAACAGTTCGACTTGCATGGTTTGCTCCTCAGAGGGTGAACACCGAAGCGCCGACGGTTTTGCGCGATTCGAGGTCGCGGTGGGCCTGCGCGGCCTCGGCCAGCGCGTAGCGCCGGTGGATGTCGATGCGGATGCGGCCGGCCGCCACATGGCCGAACAGCTCGGCCACCAGCGCCTGCTTTTCCAGCCGATCGCAGAGGTAGTCGGCCAGCGCCGGGCGTGTGACGAACAGCGAGCCCTTGCGCGCGAGAATGGCCGGGTCGAACGGCGCCACCGGGCCCGAGGCCGTGCCCAGGCAGACCAGCAGGCCGCGGCGGCGCAGGCAGTCCAGCGAGACCATGAAGGTGTCCTTGCCCACGCTGTCGAACACCACGCCCACGCCCTTGCCCCGGGTGATCTCGCGCACCCGCCGGGCCACATCTTCGCGGCCGTAGTCGATGACATGGTCGCAGCCGTGGGCCCGCGCCACTTCGGCCTTGGCATCGCTGGAGACGGTGCCGATCACCTGCAGACCCAGCAGCTTGGCCCATTGGGTGACGATCAGCCCCAGGCCTCCGGCGGCGGCATGCAGCAAGAGGGTCTCGTTGCCCTGGAATGGATAGATGCGGCGCAGCAGGTAGGCCGCCGTCAGCCCGCGCATCGTGATGCAGGCCGCCGTCTCGAAATCGATGCCCTGCGGCAGCGGGATCAGGGCGCTGGCGGCGATCAGCCGCGCGCTGCTGTACGCACCCAGGGTGTCGGTGAAGCCGGTGTAGGTCACGCGGTCGCCGACGGCCAGGTGGTCGACACCCGCTCCCAGCGCGGCCACCACGCCCGCGGCTTCCACCCCGATGCCGCTGGGCAGCGGCACGGGATAGATGCCGCGGCGGAAATAGATGTCCGCATAGTTCAGGCCAGCGGCTTTTTGCTCCAGCAGCACCTGCCCTGGCCCGGGTGCACCGAGCTCCACCTCCTGGAGTCGCAGGACTTCGGGGCCCCCGGTCCGCTCGAAACAGATCACCTGTGCCATGGCTGTCTCCCCGCATTCCACCTTCACAGAGTAATTCCAGTCGGGCTGGAATGCCTGCCACAGTGCGGCGGGAGGTCGGCCGATGGAGCCTGGAGCGGTTCAGGAATGCGTGGCGCTGTGCAGCGGCAACGCCGGGCCACGGCGCATGGAGTGCGCCGAGCTGCGTTGACGCCGCGGCGGCGCCGTCCCTTCAACCGATGCAATCCCCCAGCGGCCGGCTGGCGCCCGGATGCTGCTGCACGCCATGCCACTGCCCGGAAGTGACCAGCTGCGCCGTGACCTGGCGGATGATGGTTCTGATGTCATGGAGTCCCTTGACGGGGGGCCGGTTCTGCGCGGTGGCCACGGCAATCGTTCTGAGCGTGTCGGCTCCGACGAGGCGGGCCGACTGCAGCAGCCCGCGCTTTTCTTCCTCGTAAACCGCTGCCAGGGGGCCGACGGTGCAGCCGTGCCCCGCCTGGACCAGCCTTCGGGTGACAAAGGTCGATCCGTCGTGCTCCAGCGCAATGCGCAGCCGCTTGCCATGGCGCTTGGCCCAGGCCTCGACCTGGCCGCGGATGCCGTGCGGTGTGCTTGGCAGGATCAGCGGCAAGTCCAAAAAGGCCTCGACGCTCAGTTCCGGCTGCGGCTTCGAATGACCGGGAGGCAGCAGCGCGTACAGCGGCTCCTGCACGAGCAGGTCGTAGTCGACGATCTGGGGGTTTGACGGCACATACATGATGGCGACATCCGTCTTCCCCTCCTGCAGCCATCCCACCACCTGACTGCCCAGCCCCTCGATCAGGCGAATGCGCGCCTTGGGGTACTTCGCGCGCAGGGCATGGCCAAGCTGCGGATAGACGACCTGGGCAATCGTCGGTTGGGCGGCGATGACGATCTGCGACGGCCCATCGGCCGACAGATCGGCAAGGGCCCGGCGGGCATGGGCCAGTGCCTCCACGACACTGCCGGCCTCCTGCAAAAACAGCGCGCCCGCGTCGGTGAGCACCATGCCTCTGCCACTGCGATGAAACAGTTTGAGCCCGGAGTCGGTCTCCATGCGGCCGATGTGGCGGGCCAGCGTGGACGGCTCGATCCCGATCTCGGCTGCCGCCCTGGAGATGCTCCCCGTACGCGCTACCAACGCGAAGTATTCGATTGCCCCTGCCTCCACGCCTTGCCTCCTCATGCACGGGAGCTGCTGCCCGCTTGTGCGTTGGATTCTACCGGCAGGCCCCCTGCCGGCGCGCCCGGGCCACGCGGGGCAGCGGTTTCAGGGCTTGATATTGGCCGCCTTGGCAATGGCCGCCCATTTGTCGACTTCCTTTTTCTGGAACGCAGCCAGCGCCTGCGGCCCGTCACCCGAGATCTCGATGCCCAGGCCTTCGAGCTGGCTCTTCACGGCCGGCATCTTGAGCGTTTCGCTCATGGCCTTGTAGAGCTTGTCGATGGCGACCTGCGGAGTGCCTGCGGGCGCAAAGACCGCCTGCCAGGAGATGACCTCGAAGCCCGGCAGACCCAGCGCGTCCAATGGCTTGACGCCGGGAAGCGTGGCGGATTCATTTTTCGAGGTCACGGCCAGTGCGCGCAAATTGCCGGCCTTGACCAGTGGCGCTGCGGCCGTGATGTTGTCGAACACCAGGTCGATTTCCCCGCCCATGAGCGCCTGCAGCGCGGGACCGCTCCCCTTGTAGGGCACATGGAGCATTTTCGTGCCGCTGGAATTGTTGAAGAGTTCGCCCGTCAGATGCTGGGAGCTACCGACCCCGGAAGAGCCGAACGACAGCTTGCTGTCCGGTTTCCTGGCGGCACTGATCAGGTCTTGAACACTCTTGTACGGACTGTCGGCACGCACCACCAGGACATTGGGCAAGCTGCCCGTCATGATGATCGGCGAGAACGACTTCACCGGGTCGTAGCCGGTGTTCGCATAGATGCTGGCATTGATGGAATGCGAGCTGATGGTGCCGCCGACGATGCTGTATCCATCCGGTTTGGCGCGCGCCACTTTCGCCGAACCCAGGCTGCCGCCGGTGCCGCCGATATTCTCCACGACCACCGGCACCTCCAGCATTTTCGCCAGGTGAACGCTGTAGATGCGGCCGATGATGTCCGTCGCGCCTCCGGGCGCAAAGGGCACCGTGTAGGTGATGGAGCGCGAAGGCCAGGCCTCGTCCGCACTCCATGCCGCGCCCGGGATGGCGAGGGCGCCCACCATGGCCACGAGGGGCGCCAGAAAAAACCGCCGCTGCTGGTTGACATGCATTGATGTTGTCTCCTTTATAGATGTCGATTGCAGGTGATGGACTCGAACCAATGTAAACAGCCCATGCACCAGCAGATAGGGCCCCGGCGCGAAGCTGATGTGCAGCGATTGCCGTGCCGGTCGGCACGAGGCGCCCTCCGAGCCGCTGGGGCTGCAGGATCAAACCTTGCTGAGCTGCCCGTGCCTCAGTCCAGGCGCATCGTGGGCGTGATCTGCTTGGGGTCGGTGACCAGCTCGAGCAGTGCGAAGCCATCCGCCGCGCGGGCACGGGCCAGGGCGGCCGGGAACTGGTCCGTGGTCAACACCTGCTCGGCATGGGCGGCGCCCAGCGCGCGTGCCAGGCTCACGTAATCCGGCCCCACCAGGCGGGTGCCGCTGACCCGTCCCGGGTAGCGCTTTTCCTGGTGCATGCGGATCGTTGCATACATGCCGTTGTTGACGACCAGCACGATCAGGCGCAGCCCGTGCTCCGCCGCGGTGGCGAGTTCCTGCGGATACATGAGGAAGCACCCGTCGCCCGCCACGCACAGCACTTCGCGGTCCCGGTGGCGCAGCGCCGCGGCCACTGCGGCGGGCACGCCATAGCCCATCGCGCCGCAGGTCGTGGCCAGCTCCGTGCGGGCCTCGCGGTACGCATAGAAGCGGTGCAGCCAGACCGAATAGTTGCCCGCGCCGTTCGTGACCAGCGTGTTGTCCGGCAGCTGCGCACTGGCGTGCTCAATGACGCGGCCCAGATCCACGCCGGTGGCGTGGGCCGGGCGCGCCGGCACTTCGCTGAAGCGCTCCTGCGCCTGCCTGGCGTTGGCGGTCCAGTCCGCCCAGGGTGGGGAGTGCGGCGGCGCCAGCTGTGCCAGCGCCTCGATGGTCGGGGCGGTATCGGCATTCACACCGATGGTGGGCCGATACACCCGGCCGATCTCGGCCTCATCGACATGCACATGGATGAGTTGCTGGCGCGGCACCGGCACCTGCAGCAGCGTATAGGAGTCGGTCGACACGTCGCCCAGGCGGGTGCCCAGCGCCAGGATCACATCGGCGTTCTCGATGAGCTCCTTGAGCGCCGCGTTCATGCCCAGGCTCATGTGTCCCACATACTGTGGATTGCGGTTGTCGAGCACATCCTGGCGCCGGAACGCGCAGGCCACGGGAAGGCGCCAGGCGGCGGCAAAACGCGCCAGATCGCTGCAGGCCGCCGGCGTCCAGCCACTGCCGCCGACGACCACCAGCGGGCGCTGGGCACCAGCGAGCAGCGCCGACACCCGCTGCAAGGCCGCGGGGGTCGGTGCCCGGGGCTCGAGCGGGGTGCTGGCAAAGGCGAACTTGTCCGTCGTCTGCGTCAGCATGTCCTCGGGCAGGGACACCACCACCGGCCCCGGCCGCCCGGACGTTGCCGTATGGAAGGCCCGGGCGACGATTTCCGCCATGCGCGAGGCGTCCGTGATTTCGACGACCCATTTGGCCAGCTTGCCGAACATCGCGCAGTAGTCGACCTCCTGGAACGCCTCGCGCCCCATCTGGTCGCGCGCGATCTGGCCGACAAACACGATCAGCGGCGTGGAGTCCTGCTGCGCCGTGTGCACGCCGATGCTGGCGTGGGTCGCGCCGGGGCCGCGGGTGACCATGCAGATCCCCGGGCGCCCCGTCATCTTGCCGTCGGCTTCCGCCATGTTGGCCGCGCCACCTTCGTGCTTGGCCACGATGAGCTCGATGTCGTCGGCCGCGTCATGGAGCGCGTCGAGCACCTCCAGATAGCTTTCTCCCGGAACGCAGTACACGCGGTCAACGCCGTGCAGGCGCAAGGACTCGACAAGGACGCGGCCGGCGGTCTGCGGCGCCTGCGGGGACGGGGATGGCTGTGCGGTTGTGGACATGGTGCGGATGAGTGCCGATGAGTGCAGATGAGATGGGGAGGAGCGAACGAGCTTCGCCGGGCATGCGGCAGTCTAGAAGGGCTGAGGCGCCGCAGCACCCCCAAAATCACGAGGCAGCAAGGTGGCAATTGCATTGCCCACGGGTGGCAAGCTCCCTAGCATGGGCTTTGTCCCTCCCTCACACCGGGCCGCACCCGCCTGCGGCCATGACTGCCCATGTCCTCTGTCACCGCCGAAAAACCAGCCCCGGTCTCGATGGCCCCGTCGGCGCCCCGCGCCGCGGATGCAAGCCCCGTGCGAACCCCCGCGTTCCGCGTGACACGGGCCCTGCAGCGCATCCATGCGCTGGATGACTTCCAACCCCTGGCGCGCAGCAAGCTGCCGCGCCAGCTCTACAGCTATATCAGCAACGGCGCCGACGACGAGGCGAGCCTGCGCGCCAACCGGTCCGCCTTCGGCGACTACGCTTTCGTGCCGCGCATGCTCGAAGGCGTTTCCGCCCGGGCGCAGAAAACCGAAATCTTCGGCCGGACGTACGAATCGCCTTTTGGCATCTCTCCGGTCGGCCTGGCCGCGATGTGGTGCTACCGGGGCGATCTGGTGCTGGCGCAGGCCGCGCAGGCCATGGGAATTCCCGCCGTGATGAGCGGCGCATCGCTGGTGCCGATGGAGGTGGTGGCACAAGGCGCGCCCGACACCTGGTTCCAGGCCTATATCCCGGGCGACTCGGCGCGCGTCGAAGCCCTGCTGCAGCGCATCGCCAAGGCGGGCTTCAAGACCCTGGTGGTCACCGTGGACCTGCCGGTGCAGGTCAATCCGGAGCGCTACCTCAAAAACGGCTTCACCACACCGCTGCGCCCGAGCCTGCGGCTGGCGTGGGACGGCATCAGCCACCCGGGCTGGCTGCTGGGCACCTTCGGCAAGACGCTGGCCCGGCACGGCATGCCGCACTTCGAGAACTGGCGCGCCGAGCGCGGCGCGCCGATTCTCTCGGCCAAGGTCGAACGCGACTTCCAGGCGCGCGACCATCTCGACTGGCAGCACCTGGGCGTGGTGCGCGAGCTCTGGAAGGGGCCGCTGGTCGTCAAGGGCATCATGCGCTGGCAGGATGCGGTCAAGGCGCAGAACCTTGGCGTCGACGGCATCGTGGTGTCCAACCACGGCGGCCGGCAGATCGACGGCGCCCTCTCGCCGCTGCGCGTCTTGCCCGAAATCGTGGCGGCCGCGCCCGGCCTGACGGTGATGATGGACAGCGGCATCCGCCGCGGCAGCGACGTGCTCAAGGCCCTGTCGCTGGGCGCGCGCTGCGTGTTCAACGGCCGCTCCTTCAACTACGCGGCCACCGTCGCGGGCCATGATGGCGTGTGCCACGCCATTTCCATCCTGCGCGCCGAGATCCACCGCAATATGGCGCTGCTGGGCATCAACCGGCTGGACGAGCTGGACGCCTCGTTTGTCAGAGGGCCGGGGGGTTGATCGGCCCTGAAGACCCGTTTTCCAGCGCGTCCAGGTAATCGCGCAGCAACTTCACGCGCCGCGGGCGAAAGCGGCTGCCCGTGGGCTGGGCCGCGGTGATGCGCTCGGCCACGAATTGGCGAAATTCCTGGCTGGGCGGCCAGGCCGCGCTACCCGCCAGCATGACCTCCATCGCTGGGCAGGGCCTCGCTCCACCGGGTTATTTCGCCAGCGACCCCATCGAATCGAGCAGAACCGTCATCTGCCGTTTGTCCTCCCGCACGAACGCGGTGGTGGCAGCGGGCGACATGACCAATCGCTCGGAACCCTGCGACAGCAGGAACTGGCGAAAGCTCTCGTCGGCCAGCGTGGCGTCCAGCGCCTGGGCCAGCTTCTGCAGCACCGGCACGGGGGTGCCATGCGGGGCCGACAGCGTGTACCAGGTGGACGATTCCGCATTCGCTATGCCCGTCTCCGCCAGCGTGGGCACATCGGGCAGCAGCTCGGAGCGCTGGCGCGAGGAATAGGCCAGCGCCTTGAGCTTGCCCTCCTTGACGAAGGGCAGCACCGCCGCCAGGTTGAGCATGCCCAGCTGCACCTGGCCGCCGAGCACGTCCTTGAGCGCCGGGGCCGCGCCGGCATAGGGCACGTGGGTGAGCTTGATGCCCACGCGCTGCTGCAGCAGCACGCCGCCCAGATGGGTGGCGCCGCCGGTGCCGGCCGAGGCATAGTTGA
>JBEVDH010000064.1:0-13524 GCA_040514115.1 Comamonas sp.
TCGTCCCAGCCCTGCACGATGCCGTTGTCCACCAGGTGCTTGAGCTTGCGCTTGCTGGTGATCACATAGGTCAGGTTCAGGCGCGCGAATTCATACTGGCGCGGCTGGGGCGCGGCAATCAGGCCGCCGGCCAAGAGGTGTGCGAGCACCCAGTCGTAGAACGGGCGCTGGTCCTCGAACTCGAGCGTGCAGATCGAATGGGTGATGTGCTCGAGCGCGTCCTCGATCGGGTGCGCGAAGGTGTACATCGGGTAGATGCACCACTTGTTGCCGGTGTTGTGGTGCTCGGCATGGCGCACGCGGTAGATGGCCGGGTCGCGCAGGTTGATGTTGGCCGCCGCCATGTCGATCTTCGCGCGCAGCACGGCCGCGCCGTCGGCCAGCTGGCCGTCCCGCATGGCGCGAAAGCGCTCCAGGTTCTCGGCCGGCGTGCGGTCACGGAACGGGCTGTTCGTGCCCGGCTTGGTGAAATCGCCACGGTTGGCGCGCATGTCCTCGGCCGACTGTTCGTCGACATAGGCCAGATCCTGTGAAATCAGATACTCGGCCGCGCGGTACATGAAGTCAAAGTAGTCGCTGGCCTGGTAGGGCGCGGCGCTGCCCGGCGTGTCCCCCGCCTGGGCCCAGTCGAAGCCGAGCCAGTGCACGGCGTCGATGATGCTGTCGACGTACTCCTGGTCTTCCTTTTCGGGGTTGGTGTCGTCGAAGCGCAGATGGCAGACGCCGCCATAGTCGCGCGCCAGGCCGAAGTTCAGGCAGATGCTCTTGGCATGGCCGATATGCAGGTAGCCGTTGGGTTCGGGCGGGAAACGCGTGCGGATCCGGGCCGGATCGGGCGCGCCGGCCGCATGGTGCGCGGCGTCGCCAGGGCTGCCGCCCCAGTGGCGCTGGGCATGCGCACCACGGGCCAGGTCGGCCTCGATGATCTGGCGCAGGAAGTTACTCGGCTTGAGCGGTTCTGGGGAAGTGTGGGTGGCGTCGGAAGAACTCATCCGGGCATTTTAGGCGCGGGTCCCGGTTTGGGGTTCTCACAAACAGAAACTTCTTGGTCGTGAACAGACACAATTTAATTGCAGCTATCGGCCATCCTAACGGCATGGTCGCGCGTTAAGTACTCATGCAGTGCCTTCCGCGCTGCGGCAAGCCACCCCGGCAGGCCGATTCAAACAAGGAGATCTTCATGACTACAACAAGCCTTTCACTGCAATCGTGGCGTGTTCGAGTGGCCGGCGCGGCCCTGGCGCTGGTGGCGCTGGCGGGTGCCGGTGCGGCCCAGGCGCGCGATGTGGTCTGGTCGGTGGGCGTGCATTCGCCGGGTGCGGTCGTTTCCTCGGGGCCGGTCTACTATGAGCCGCCGCCGGTGGTCTACGCGCCGCGCCCGGTCTACCAGGCCGCTCCGGTGGTCTATGCGCCGCGCCCCGTCTACCACGCGGCTCCGGTGGTGGTCGTGCCCTCGCACCGCTACTACGGCAAGCCGCACCACAAGCATTACGACAAGCACCGCGGCCATGGCCACCGTGACCACGGCCGCGGCCATGGCAACGGCCATCGCGGGCACGGTCACCGCTGATTGCGCTGACGGGCGGCGCTTTGCGCCCGCATAATCCGGCGGTCTGACGTCCGGAGTGTTGTGTGAAAACTGTCTATGTCGTGAACGGCCCGAATCTCAATTTGCTGGGCTCGCGCGAACCCGCCATCTATGGCTCGGCCACGCTGGCCGATGTGCAGGTGCTGTGCGAGCAGGCCTGCGCGCGCCACGGCCTGGCGCTGGCCTTTCACCAGAGCAACCATGAGGGGGTGCTGGTCGACTGGATCCACGAGGCCGGGCGCCTGCATGCGCAGGGGCAGCTCGCGGGCCTGATTCTCAATGCCGCCGCCTATACGCACACCAGCGTGGCGCTGCTCGATGCCGTGAAGGGCACGGGCGTGCCGCTGGTCGAGCTGCACATCAGCAATGTGCATGCGCGCGAGAGCTTTCGCCATCATTCCTATCTGTCCGCAGCGGCACGCGCCGTGATGTGCGGTTTTGGCGTTGCGGGCTATGGCTTGGCGATTGACGCGGTGGCGCAATGGTGAGCGGGGCGCACGAAGCTTGGAGCCTTGACGAAACACGGGTGCCGCAGCCGGTACTGGCGCTGCAGGCGCGCGCGCGGCGCATGACCACGCCCTGCGGCCAGGGGCATATCGTCTGGCACCAATGGGGCGAAGCGGCTGGGGCCATGGCGCCGGTAGTGCTGCTGCATGGCGGCAGCGGCAGCTGGACCCACTGGCTGCGCAACATCGAGGCGCTGGTGGCCACGGGCCGCCAGGTCTGGGCGCCGGATCTGCCCGGGTTTGGCGACTCCGCTGGCGTGCCGGGCGGCCAGGATGCCGACACCATGCTCGAGCCCCTGCACCAGGGGCTGCGCTGGCTGCTCGGGCAGCGCGCGTTCGATCTCGTGGGTTTTTCCTTTGGCGGCATGACGGCCGGCCTGCTGGCCGCGCGCTACCCGCAGGGCGTGCGCCGGCTGGTCGTAGTCGGTGCGCCCGCGATGTGGGTGCGCGGCGAGCGTATGGTGCGGCTGCTGGGCTGGCGCCATCTGCCCGGCGCCGCGGCGCGCCTGCAGGCGCACCGGCACAATCTGCAGGCGCTGATGCTGCACGACGCGCAGGCCATCGACGACGACACGCTGGCGCTGCATGTGAACAACGTGCTGCGCGACCGCCTGCCGCGCCGGCGTTTGTCCCAGACCGATGCGCTGGCCCAGGCCCTGCGCCGCGTGGCCTGCCCGGTGCATGCGATCTACGGCCGCCACGACGCGCTCTACCATGGCCACCAGGCCGAGCTGGAGCTGGCGCTCACGCGCTCGGCGCCGGCTTTCGCGGGCCTGCACTGGGTGGAAGGCGCCGGGCACTGGGTGCAGTACGAGCAGCCCGGGCGCTTTGACGCCGCGCTGCGCAGCTGCCTCGACGCGCCGCTGCCCTGAGCCGGCCGCAGCGCCCTAGGCGGTGGGCCGCGTGGCGGCATGCACGGCGTGCCCGGCTTGCAGCGGGTCGCCGGTGCGCTTGAAAGTCTCGAGCCACAGGTGATAGTTGGCCGGCAGGGCCTCGTTCCAGGGGTGGAAGCCGGGCTTGAAGTAGCGCAGATACGGGCGCAGGTGGCGTGTGAACACGCCGCGCGGGCCGTAGACCCACCACAGGCCCGGGGCCAGCATGCGCAGGCGCTGCCAGCGCGAGAAGCCATCGGTCTTGAGCATGGCAAAAGTGAACAGCAGCACCTGCAGGTTGAAGCTCAAAGTGGCCTCGATCAGGGTATAGGTGCGGCGCAGGTAGCCAACCCTGGCCACCTGCTGCATCACGTCGAAGGCTACGGCCTTGTGCTCGGTTTCCTCCATCGCGTGCCAGGTGTACATCGCATGCACGCGCGGATCCGCTGCGGCCATGGTTTCCTGGCGCGTGAAGAAGGCGCGCGCCATGATCGCCGTCAGGTGCTCGCAGGCCGCGGTGTCGGCCAGCGTGTGCCGGCGCGAAAAGAAGCGGCGCATGAAACCGAACAGCAGCCCGCGCGTGAAGCCTTCGAGCCGGTCCACATTGACCCCCTGGGCCCTCAGGCGTTCGTTGAACTGGCGGTGGATCATGCCGTGCTGCCCCTCCTGGCGGGTGAAATCCTTGATGTTCTGCCTGAGCTCGGGGTCGGTGACCGCGTCGGCGAAGTCGCGCACGCAGCTGATGAAGTAGCGCTCGCCTTCGGGAAAGGTGATCGACATCGCGTCGAAGAAACGCGTCTTGAACGGGTCGCCCCCCAGCCAGTAGCGCGGAATGTCGCCCTGCAGGTTGAAGTCCAGCCGTTCGCGGGGAGTGATGGCGTGCGGTGAGGTCATGGAAAGCTCCTTGGGTAGCGCGGCGGGCGCGTCGCCCGCGCGGGTGAATTGCAGGAACGGGTCGCGCACCGGGCCGCGGCGCAGGGCCCGCGCGTCGCGCCGGTAGTTCAGGGGCATGGACCAGGGCGCGTGCGGCCCCTGGCGCGGCAGCTGTGCCATTCCCCGCCGCACATAGCCTGAGCTCAGACCCAGCAGCGGGCGGGTGGGCATGTCGGGCGGGGGATGACTGGGCCGGCAGGTCGCGTAGCCGTGGTCGTCCATGTGCTGCAGCAGCCGGCACAGGTGCTCGCACACCAGGCCGATCTTCAGCGTCCACGAGGCGTTGGTGTAGCCCATGGCAAAGGCCAGGTTGGGAACGCCGTCGAGCAGCATGCCCCGGAACACCACCTTGCGCCCGAGGTCGACCGGCTGGCCGTCGACGCACAGGCGCATGCCGCCAAGCAGCTGCAGGTTCAGGCCCGTCGCCGTGACCACGATGTCGGCGGCCAGCATGCGCCCCGAGGCGAGCTGCACACCCTGCGCGGTGAAATGCGCGATGTGGTCGGTGACGACCGAGGCCTTGCCGGCGGAGATGGCCTTGAACAGGTCGCCATCGGGCACCAGACACAGGCGCTGGTCCCACGGTGCGTAGGGCGGATTGAAATGCTCGTCCACGGGATAGCCCGGGGGAAGCGCGCGCTTTGCCCGGGCGCGGATCAGCCGGCGCGCGGCCTGCGGGTAGCGCCGGCACAGCCGCCAGATGGCCTGCGACAGCGCGATGTTCTTGCGCCGCATCAGCGCGTAGGCCCAGCGCTGCGGCAGCAGCCGGCGCAGTATCCCGGCCACCGGGTCCACCGCGGGCATGCTCACCACATAGCTGGGCGTGCGCTGCAGCATCGTCACATGCGCGGCCTGCTCGGCCAGCGCGGGCACCAGCGTCACGGCGGTGGCGCCGCTGCCGACCACCAGCACGCGCTTGCCGGTCCAGTCCAGCGGCGCGGGCCAATGCTGGGGATGCACCACCGGCCCCGCGAAGCGCGCGATGCCTTCGAGCGGCGGGGTATGGCCCTGGTCGTAGCGGTAGTAGCCCGCGGCGCAAAACAGCCAGCGGCAGCGCAGCTGCAGGTGCTCGCCGGTGTCCAGGCGCTCGATGTCCACGGTCCACCACGCGTCGGCGCTGGACCATGCGGCGCCGACCACGCGCTGCTGCAGGCGCACCTTGCGGTCGATCCCGTTTTCCGCCGCGGTCTCGCGCAGGTAGGCCAGGATCTCCGGGGCACCGGCAATGGAGGGGCCATGGATCCACGGCTTGAACTCGTAGCCATAGGTGTAGAGGTCCGAGTCGGAGCGGATGCCCGGATAGCGGAACAGGTCCCAGGTGCCGCCCATGGCGGCGCGCGCCTCGACGATGGCCCAGGATTTTGCCGGGTGGTGCTTTTGCAGGTAATGCGCGGCGCCCAGGCCAGACAGGCCCGCGCCGACGATCAGCAGGTCCAGGTGCTCGATGCAAGGATCCGGCATGGCGACTCCCCTAGTTGCTATGGGCTCATGGTGTTGAGAAAACGCCGGCCAGACAAGGTTTAGACTGCACCGCAGTGCGTTGAAATCGGTGCGATCTGCACCCGTCCAGCCCATGCTGCCCCCAGATACTCACCCTCCAGAGCCGGCACGCGCCACTGCGGCAAGCGCGCTGTCGCCGCGCATTTGCGCGCTGCTGCGCCAGGGTGCGCAGATTGCGCTGCAGGGGCCGCCGCAGTGGATCGATGAAATCGACCAGGCCAGCCTGGCCGCCGATGCCGGCAAGGCCTTTGCCGACGATCCGGTGCTGCTGGCCGCATCGCGGCGCGCCACGCACATGAGCCTGGTCCACTGGGCCTCAGCCAACATCGCCAACCCCGGCGCGCCCGTGCCGCCCCATCTGACACCCGACATGCTGGGCAACGCGCGCGAGCTGGTGCGCCGCGGCGCGGTGGACGCGATCTTCACGGCGTCGCGAGCCGGCGAGAACGCGGCCTGGCAGCGCTGGATGGCAATCGCCTTCGAGCTGACCTCCGATCCGGCCGAGCTGCGCGCGCTGCTGGACGTCTCCTCGCGCTCGATCTGGGCCTTCATGGACGCGAACATGAACGGCATCGCGGCGTTCATGAAAGCCGAGCAGGAAGCCTGGACGCGCGGCGCCCCGGTGGACCGCCGGGCGCTGGTCGAGCGCATCCTCGCCGGGGCCGAGGTCAGCATGCCCGTGGCCGCGCAGCAGCTGGGCTATTCGCTGGAGCAGCGCCACCACGGCGCGGTGATCTGGAGCGAGGAGGATGGTGCCGAATCCGATGCGCTCGAACGCGCGGCGCAGGCGCTGGCGCGCTGCGCCGGCACGGCGCAGCTGTTGTCGGTGGCCGCCAGCAGCGGGACGCTGTGGGCATGGGCCCATGGCAGCCATACCATCGACCTCGCTGCGCTGCGCCAGGCGCTGCAGGCCCTGCCGGGCGTGCGCATCGCGCTGGGCGGCGCCAGCCCCGGCATCGAGGGCTTTTGCCGCGCGCACCAGGAGGCGCTCACGGCGCAGCGGGTGCTCGGGCGTGTGCGTTCGAGCGCGCGCGTCGTGCGCTTCGACCAGGTCCGGCTGGTGGCCCTTCTGACCCAGGACGTCGAGGCCGGCGCGCAATTCGTCAACCAGACGCTGGGCCGTCTGGCCGGCGCAGATCCGGGCCTGGCGCGCACGCTGCTGGTGTTCCTGCGCACCGGCTCGCGCGCCACGCAGGCCGCGCAGCAGCTGCATGTGCACCGCAACACGCTGCTGCGGCGGCTCGACCAGGCGCAGGAGCTGCTGCCGCGCCCGCTGGCGCACAACCTGGTACAGGTAGCCGCGGCGCTGGAGGTGCTGCACTGGGACACCGGGGACTGAGGCCGGCGCCTGCTTGGCCGTCCGGCAGCAAAGGAAAACGCGCCGCCGCCGCCGTGGTTGCGCGTGCAGCGGCGACAATGGCCGCATGTCCATCACCGTATGCGTCGACGAAGTGCAGATGAGCGCCATCCGGGCCCAGGGGGCCGGCGGTCAGCATGTCAACAAGGTGTCCTCCGCGGTGCACCTGCGCTTCGACGTGCGCGCTTCCTCGCTGCCCGATCCGGTCAAGGAGCGGCTGCTGGCGCTCAATGACCAGCGCCTCACGGACGAAGGCGTGCTCGTCATCAAGGCGCAGCAGTTCCGCAGCCAGGATATGAACCGCGCCGACGCGCTGGCGCGCCTGCAGGCGCTGGTCGATTCGGTCGCGCAGCCGCCGACCCCGCGCCGGGCCACCAAGCCGACCAAAGCTTCGAAGCGCCGCCGCCTCGAAGGCAAGAGCCAGCGTTCGGCGACCAAGGCGCTGCGCGGCCGGCCGCTCGGTGATTGAGCCTGCAACTGCTGATAGAAATAGGAACCACATGACCCGTTTGACCGATCTGCCCATGGAATTTCTGCAGCGCGAGCCCCTTGAACCGGGCACCGAGCCCTGGCTGCTGGTGCTGATGCACGGCGTGGGCAGCAACGAGCAGGACCTGTTTGGCCTGGCGTCCTATGTGCCGGCGCATTTCCATGTGCTGAGCCTGCGCGCGCCCTATCCGATGGGCCCGCAGGCGCATGCCTGGTTCCAGTTCACCGTGGACCGCAACGGCACGCGCCACATCGATGTGGCGCAGGAGCGCGAGAGCCGCGCGCGGCTTGCACGCACGCTGGCGCAGATGCAGCAGCAGCTGGGCATTGCGCCCGAGCGCACGGTGGTTGGCGGCTTCAGCCAGGGCGGCATCATGGCGCTGTCGCAACTGTTGACGCAGCCGCAATCGCTGCGCGCCGCGATGGTCTGGCATAGCCGGCTGTTGCCCGAGGTGCGCGCGCTGCAGGCCGACGATGCGCAGTTCGCGGGCAAGTCGCTGTGGATCAGCCATGGCACCCATGACAACGTGATTCCGCTGACCAGCGCGCATGCCATGCGCAACCATGTCCAAACCCTGCCGCTGGTCCTTGACTATCGCGAATACGCCAGCGCCCATGAAATCCGCCCCGATGAGCTGCAGGCCAGCATGCAGTGGCTGGGCGGCCTGCGCTGATCGGAACTCAGGGCGTAGTGTCCGGCCCGAAAAAAGCCGCCAGCTGCGGCGCAAGCGTCGGGAACTCCAGCGCGAACTGCGTGCGGTTGACGAACCAGGCTTCGCAGGCCACGGCAAAGAACTCGGCCGGCGCGGTGGCGCCATAGCTGTCGAGCCAGGGCTGGGCGCCGCCAAAACGCTCGGCAATGATGACCTGCTCGCGGAACCGCTCGTAGGCCGGCTGCCACGCCGCATGCCACAGCGCGCGCGCCGCGCGTGCGCTGGCGCTGCCCAGAAAACCGGGCGGCAGCGGCGGGCAGCCATCGGCCGCGCCACCCCGCATATCGATCTTGTGCGCGAACTCGTGAATCACCACGCTGGTGCCGGCCGCCGTGCTGTGGCGGCTGTCGTCGACGGCCTGCCAGCTGAGCATGACCGGCCCGCCTTCCATCGCCTCGCCCAGCAGCACTTCCTGGTAGTGGTGCACGACACCGGCGTCGTCTACGGCCTCGCGCCGCGCCACCGCTTCGCCCGGGTGCACGACGATGCCGACGAAATCGCCATACCAGGCCAGCGCTTCGCGCGGCGCGCCCCAGTGCAGCAGCGGCAGGCAGGCCTGCGCCGCGATCTGCAGCGCCATGGCATCAGTCACGACCAGCCCGTGCGCGCCGTGGAACTGCTTGCGCTGCAGGAACAGCGCCGCGAGCGTGCGCAGCTTGGCCTGGTCGGCCAGTGGCAGCGCGGCAAGGAAGGGGTAGGGCTGCAGGGCGGCCAGCCACAGCGTGGAGTCGATTTGCGGCAGCGGCGCGAGTCGGCTGCGCAGACCGCCCAGGAAGGCGCGCCAGCTCATGGCGCCGTGCCGGATTCAGGCCAGGGCCGGCGCTGCAGTCCCTGCGCGCGCGTGAGGCGCAGCACCTGGGCACGCGCCGGCGTGGCCTCCAGGTCCCAGTCGCTGAGCACGATGCGCTGCAGACCCGCGGCCAGCGCATGGTCGGCAGGGCGATGGGTATGGCCGTGGATCAGCGTCGTGGCACCTGCGGCCTGGAGCCAGTCCTGGCTGGCCTGGGCATCGAGCTCGGCGTAGACCGGGGCTTGGCGCTGGCGCGCGCTGCTCTGGTCGCGCATGCCGCGCGCCTGGGCGCGGCGCGCCTCCAGCGGCTGCTGCAAGAATGCCTGCTTCCAGGGCGCGGCGCGTGACAGGGCGCGAAAGCGCTGGTAATCGGTGTCATCGATGCAAAGCGCATCGCCATGGCTCAGCAGATAGCGCTGGCCGGCAAAATCAAATCGGGTGGGATCGGGCAGCCAGGTACAGCCGCTGTATTCGGCGAATTTCTCGCCGGTGAGGAAGTCGCGGTTGCCCTGCATGAAGAATAGCGCGCGCTGCCTGGACACGGCGCGCATCCGGGCGCAGCAGCGCGCCTCGAAGCTGTCCGGATCATCGAGCACGTCGTCGCCGATCCACACTTCAAACAGGTCGCCGAGCATGAACACCGCGTCGGCGGTGGTGTGCGTGAGGTAGTCGAGCCAGGCCGCCACCGTGTGCGGGGCGCTCGCCTGCAGGTGCAGGTCGGAAATGAATTCGATGCACTGCCACCCGGGCGGCAGCTCCAGCGCGTGGGCTGCAGGGGCCGGGGGCAGGGCGGGGGCGTCAGGAAGCGCCATTGGCAGCCTCCCGTCGCCGCCCGAAGAACTGCCCGTGCAGCGCCGCCCGTTGCCAATGGCGCTGGTCGGTGGACGGCACAGGCAGTCGGCGTGCCATTTACAGGGCCACGGCCTTGGCGATCAGGACGTCGTCCTGGGGCACATCGTCATGGACGCCCTTGCGGGCGGTCTTCACGGCCTTGATCGCGTCGACGATCTCGGTGCCGCTGACGACCTTGCCGAACACGGCATAACCCCAGCCCTGGGCGCTGGGCGCGGTGTGGTTCAGGAAGCCGTTGTCGGCCACGTTGATGAAGAACTGCGAGGAGGCCGAGTGCGGATCGCTGGTGCGTGCCATCGCCAGGGTGTACTTGGTGTTCTTCAGGCCGTTCTGCGCTTCGTTCTGGATCGGCGCGTCGCTTTTCTTTTCCTTCATGCCGGGCTCGAAACCGCCGCCCTGAACCATGAAACCGGGAATCACGCGGTGGAAGATCGTGTTGTCGTAGTGGCCCTTCTTCACATAGGCGAGGAAGTTTTCCGTCGACTTGGGCGCATGCTCCCGGTCGAGTTCGATGGTGATCACGCCGTGGCCGGTGATGTGCAGTTCAACTTGGGGATTGCTCATGGGAATTCCTTGGAAAGTGAGGGAGGAAAAGGCGGGCATTGTGGCCCATGCGGGCCGGCGCGGGTTGGCTCAGGGCAGCACGCGTGCCGAAAGAATCGTCACCGGCGTCGTAGGCACATTCTGGTGCATGGAGCGGTTGCCCGTGGCGACGGTGCGGATTTTGTCCACCACGTCGATGCCCTTGACGACCTTGCCGAACACCGCGTAGCCATGGCCATCGGGCTGGGGCGCATTGAGCATGGCGTTGTCGGCGACGTTGATGAAGAACTGGGCCGTGGCCGAGTTCGGGTTGCCGGTGCGCGCCATGGCGACGGTGTATTTGTCGTTCTTCAAGCCGTTGCTGGCCTCGAGCGGAATCGGCGGCTGGGTGGGCTTTTGCTGCAGGTCGGCGGTGAAGCCGCCGCCCTGGACCATGAAGCCGTCGATCACGCGGTGGAATACCGTGCCGTCGTAATGCTTGCTGTTGACGTACTGCAGGAAGTTGGCGACCGTCTTGGGCGCCTTGGCGGCGTCGAGTTGGAGCACGATCGCGCCCTGCGAGGTCTTGAGCTCGACCTGGGGCGAAGTCTGCGCGGCGGCGCCGGTGGCCGCGAGCAAGCTGCAGCTCAGCGCCAGGCCGGCCAATGCAAAGGTGGTTTTTCTACGGGAAATCATGCGTGACTCCAGGTGGGAATGTGAGTGGGATGGTTTGCAGCGGCCACAGTTCCCGCGGGCCGTGCAACCCGCAGGAAAGAGCCGCCCGCAGGGCGCGACGCGCAGGCTTATTTCTTTGCCGCTGGCGCGGCCGGCTGCAGCAGGCTGCGCAGCTGCGTGAGTTTCGGGCGCAACTGGGCGGCGGCGCGCGGATCGAGCTCCTGCGAACGCTGCCACGCTTGATAGGCCAGGCGCGCATAGATGTCGCCCAGATTGGCGTGCGCCACGGCATAGCTTGGGTTGTTGCGCACGGCCTGCTCGAGCAGGCCCCGCGCCTTGTCGAGATCGCCATCGCGGGCGTGGATCGCGGCCAAGTTGTTGTAGGGCTCGGCCAGCTCGGGATATTCCTCGATCAGCAGCGTGAAGGTCTCGATGGCATCCGCCTTGCGTCCCGCATCGGTGAGGGCCACGCCCTTGAGGAAACGCATCTGCGGGTCGCGTGCGTTGCTGGCCAGATAGCTGTCGGCGCGCGCAATGGCTTCGGCGGTATTGCCCGCGCGCAGCAACTGGTTGACGTCGGCGTAGTCGTCGGCGTGGGCGGCGCCCGCCACCAGCGCGGCGGCCAGGGTCAACAGGCGCAGGGCGCGGGGAAGGGCGATGCGTGCAGGCATGTAGGTGCTTTCGGTGCGCGCAGGATCGGGCCTGCGGCGCGGGCTTATACTTCGGGCCATTGTAGCTGAGGGGTGTCGGACCGGATGGACCCTGGCGCCCCCTTGCCGGGCGCCGCCGCGCCGGCCGTGCAGGGGCTGCCATCATCGGCAGTCCGCTCCCTCCCTCTCCCTCGTAATAGACATTCCATGAGTTTGCGTATCTACAACACGCTGTCGCGTGCATTGGAAGCGTTTTCGCCGATAGAGCCTGGCCACGTCCGCATGTATGTGTGCGGCATGACCGTCTACGACCTGTGCCATCTGGGCCATGCGCGCTCGATGGTCGCGTTCGATGTGGTGCAGCGCTGGCTGCGCGCCAGCGGCCTGCGCGTGACCTACGTGCGCAACATCACCGACATTGACGACAAGATCATCCGCCGTGCCGTGGAAAACGGCGAAGGCATCCGCCAGCTGACCGACCGCATGATCGCGGCGCTGCACCAGGATGCGGACGCGCTGGGCATCGAGCGCCCGGATGCCGAGCCGCGCGCCACCGATTACGTGCCGCAGATGCTGGGCATGATCGGGCAGTTGCAGCAGCGCGGGCTGGCTTATCAGGCCGGCTCGGGCGACGTGAATTTCGCGGTGCGCAAGTTCCCGGGCTACGGCAAGCTGTCGGGCAAGTCGGTCGATGAACTGCAGGCCGGCGAGCGCGTGGCCGTCGATGACGGCAAGTCCGACCCGCTGGACTTCGTGCTCTGGAAGAGCGCCAAGCCCAGCGAGCCCGCCGAGGTCAAGTGGGACAGCCCCTGGGGGCCGGGGCGCCCGGGCTGGCATATCGAATGCTCGGCCATGGGCTGCGAGCTGCTGGGCGAGAGCTTCGACATCCATGGCGGCGGAGCGGACCTGCAGTTTCCGCACCATGAAAACGAGATTGCGCAAAGCGAAGGCGCGACCGGCAAGACCTTGGCGCGCACCTGGATGCACAACGGCTTCATCAACGTGGACAACGAGAAAATGTCCAAGTCGCTGGGCAATTTCTTTACCATCCGCGATGTGCTGCAGGAGTTCGACGCCGAGACCGTGCGTTTCTTCGTCGTGCGCAGCCACTACCGCAGCCCGCTCAATTACAGCGACGTGCACCTGGCCGATGCGCGCTCGGCGCTCAAACGCCTGTACACGGCGCTGAGCCTGGTGCCTGCGGCCGAGGTGGCGATCGACTGGGCGCAGCCCCAGGCGGCGCACTTCAAGGCCGCGATGGACGAGGATTTCGGCACTCCCGAAGCCGTGGCCGTGCTGTTCGAGCTGGCCGCCGAGGTCAACCGCAACCAGAGCGCGCAGACCGCGGGCCTGCTCAAGGCTCTGGGCGGATGCCTGGGCTTGCTGCAGGATGATCCGCAGGCGTTTCTGCAGGCGGGTGTGGCCGGCGGCGTCGACGCCGCGGCCGTGCAGGCGCAGATCGACGCGCGTGCCGCTGCCAAGGCCGCCAAGGACTGGGCCGAGGCGGACCGCATCCGCCAGGCCCTGCTGGCCCAGGGCATCGTGCTCAAGGATTCCGCGGCCGGCACCACCTGGGAGGCAGCGCCCTGACCGGCGCGCAACCATGGGTTTTTATTTCAATGTGTTCTATGTAGGCGGTACCAGCGGTGAATGCTCCTAAAGAGATAGCGAACGTGATCGTCACGCCGCTGTCCGCGCCAGCCTACTGGGCGGAAGCCTGCAAGCATCTGGTCAAGAAGGACCGGGTGATGAAGCGCCTGATTCCGCAATACGCGGGCCAGGCGCTGCAAACGCGCGGCGATGCGTTCGTGACGCTCGCGCGCTCCATCGTGGGCCAGCAGATCTCGGCCAAGGCCGCGCAGACGCTGTGGAGCCGCCTCGCGCTGCTGCCCCCGAGCATGTCGCCCGAGCAGCTCCTGCGCCTGAAGGTGGACGACATGCGCGCGGCCGGCCTGTCGGCACGCAAGGTCGATTACCTGGTCGATCTGGCCGTGCATTTCACCGAGGGCCGGCTGCACACCGATCAGTGGGCGTCGATGGACGACGAAGCCATCATTGCCGAGCTGATGGCCATCCG
>JBEVDH010000043.1:0-18168 GCA_040514115.1 Comamonas sp.
CCCGCGAGCAGGCGGTTGGTCTTGTCCCAGTTGGACTTGTTGTAGTAGCCGAAGAAGTGGTGCTGGCTGCCATCGCCCACGCGGCGGCAGGGCACGTAGGGGGCGGCGCTGGAAGTGGAGTTCATACGAAAAAGCAGGTGCTGAAATGAATCTGCCCGGCGGTCCGGGCAGGGGAAGGGGCGTGCGGGCCCGGCCTCAGTCGGCCGATACCTTGCCTTCGGCGATCACGCGGTCCCAACGGAGCTTTTCCTGGGCAACGAAGCGCTGGGCATCGGGCAGGCTGTTGGCCACGGCGCTCATGCCCTGCTCCTCGAGGCCCTTGCGGAACTCGGGCGTGTTGATCACCTTGCGCACATCGGCGTTGATCCTGTCGACGATCGCCTGCGGTACCTTGGCGGACACCGCCACCGTGGTCCAGGACGTGGCCTCGAAACCCTGGATGCCGGCTTCGGTTGCCGTGGGCACATCGGGCAGCGCGGCCAGCCGCTGCTTGCCGGTCACGGCCAGCGCTTTCATCTTGCCGCCACGGATGTGGCCCAGTACCGTGGGCGGGTTCTCGAACATCAGCTGGATCTGGTTGCCCAGCAGGTCGTTGAGCGCGGCCGAGCTGCCGCGGTAAGGCACATGCACGATGGGCGCACCCGACTGCAGCTTGTAGAGCTCGCCCATCATGTGCACCGACGAGCCGACGCCGGCCGAGCCGAAGTGGATCGTGCCCGGCGCCTTCTTGGCCAGCGCCGTGAGCTGCTGCAGGTCTTTGACCGGCAGGCCTGGCGCGGCCACGACCACGTGGGGCATTTCGGCCAGCACCGTGACCACACGCAGATCGCTCGCCGGGTTGTACGACAGCTTCTTGTAGATGCCATAGGCCGCGTGCAGGCCGATCGAGCCGACCATCAGCGTGTAGCCGTCGGCGGGCTGATCGGCGACATAGCGACCGCCCAGGTGGCCACCCGCGCCGGGCTTGTTCTCGACCACGACGGTCTGGTCCCAGAGGCGACTGAGCTTGTCGGCCAGCATGCGCGCCTGCACGTCCGAGCTGCCACCGGCGGTGAACGGCACGATGATGCGCACCTGGCGCGCAGGGTTCGGGAAGGCCGTGTCGCTGGACCAGGCGCTGGCCGAACAAGCCATCAGGGTGGCGGCAAGGGCTGTCATGCCGAATTGGCGGCGCGCGATTTTTGTCATGAGATGTCTCCTGGAAAATGCTGCCGCGGCGGGAGCGGCTTGTCTTGTGTGAATCCAGTGTAGGCAGCGTCGGCCACGCGGCAAAATGCATTTTTCCGCCCCACCTATACAGGATTGGTATACCCTCGCCGCCATGCCCCGCCCTCTGAGTTTTCGTGAGATCGAAGCCTTCCGCGCCGTGATGCAGGCCGGCACGACCACCGCCGCCGCGCAGCTGCTGCACACCACCCAGCCCTCGGTCAGCCGCCTGCTCGCGCAGATGCAGGCCGGCGCGGGCCTCAAGCTGTTCGACATGCACAAGGGCCGGTTGCGCCCCACGCCCGAAGCGCTCGATCTGTTTGCCACGGTGCAGCAGCATTTCGTCGGCCTCGACCGCATCGAGCGCGACCTGCAGGGCCTGCGGCTGTCGGGCGCGGGCACGCTGCGCATCGGCTGCACACCCGCGCTGGGCCTGTCGGTGCTGCCGGCCGTGGTGCATGCGTTCGTGCAGCAGCACCCGAGCACGCCGATCAGCCTGCAGACCCTGGGCACCCCCCATCTGCGCGAAGGCCTGCAGCTGGGCCAGTTCGATCTCGTGGTCAGCACCATGGCGATCGACGCACCCGACCTCAGCGCCAGCGTGCTGCACCACAGCCAAGCGGTCTGCGTGATGCACCCCGGACACGCGCTCGCGCAGCGCCGGGAACTGCATGTCAGCGATCTCGCCGACCAGCTGCTGCTCACGCTCAATGCCGACGACAACATCTTCCTGCAGCTGCAGCACACTATGCAGCGCCATGGCGTGCAGGCGCGCTCGACCATCGAGACCACCTATTCCTCCACCATCTGCTGCCTCGCGGCCGAAGGCACGGGCATTGGCGTGGTCAACCCCTACGTCGCGAACAAGTTTGCCGCGCAGCTGGCCATCCGGCCGCTGCTGCCGCAATGCGCGGTCGAGATCGCGCTGGCGCTGCCGTTGCATCGCGCGCCGTCGGCGCGCGCCGACTTCTTCGTGCAGCTGCTGCAGCAGCACCTTCTGGCCAGCGAGGTTGCTGCCGCCTAGAAGACGCAAGCCGGCGCCAGAAAACCAGTGCCCCTTCCAGCGCATGAAGAACGTGGGCCCAGGGCAACAGCAGCCCGATCGAGGTGCTGGCCGTGAATGTTGCCAGGGACGCCAACAGCAAGTTGGTGGCCACGGCCCGGTGAGCGCGGTGCAGCTGAACCACAAGGCGCACGCAAAAAAAGGTCCTGCATTGTGTGCAGGACCTTTTTTTCTGTGCCGCAGCGATCACTGCCGCTGCCGCAAACGCCGAGGAGTCGATCAGCTTTCCCAGCCGGAATGCTTTTCGCACAGGGCTTTGGTGCTCTTGCCTTTGGCGGTCTCAGCGAAACGTGCCAGGCTGCCCTTGAAGTCTTCCGGGGTTTCATTCCATACGCAGGTGCAGTAAGCCTGCGCCTTGGTCTGACCCTTGATCAGGCTTTTGTCGTTGCCACCTGTGTAGTTGTCGTTCGACGTCTTTATGCAGGCAGCATATTGGCTGTCGCCAGCCGGGGGCTTGTTGTAGTCAGTGGCTGCCATCGCTGCGCCCGTCGACGCCAACACAGCAGCTGACAGAAAAGCAAAGAACAGTTTTTTCATTTTTTCAGATGGGTTTGCAAAAAGATTTTTGCCAGCACACGCTACCACTGCCGATGGAAAAAGTAATAGATTTTACATCTTGTAACAAAATATCTGTTTGCACAGCAGTGCGGGCAGTGCCAAGCCCCGATGACGAGCGCAACGCTGGGTCGCCGACGACAAGACGGCGCATGCACCCTCTTTTGCCGGCGCGTGCATATGGGCTCTGGTTCAGCCACCGTGCAGCCGCAACGCATTGAGCAAAGGCTGTGCCTTGCCGGCGCAGCTGCTCAATCGCTGCGGCAACGTTCCCTGCAGAAAATAATCGGCGACCTGCCGATCGACGCATTCCGTGCCATAGGGAAACAGCCCATGCTGGTATTCGTCCTCGACCACGATCATGCGCGCCTGAGGCAAGGCCGCCAGCGTCGCCATGGCTTGTTCGACCGGGGTGATTCCGTCGTAGCGACTTTGCAGCATCAGCAGGGGCGCGCTGTCTGCTGCCGTCGCAGCGGGAAAGGGGCGCGGCGGGATGGACCAATGCAGGCAGACGTTGCTCGCGGCGGCGCCCCCGAGCAGCGGATGGCGGCGCGCATCGTCGTCGCTGAGCTCCCGCCAGTACCGGGCATCGCGCAGCCTTCCGGTATCGTTGCAGCGCACACTCAGGTTCACACCGGCGGCCGGCGACAGCGCCGTGATGTCGTTCACCGTCTGCTTTTCTCCCTCTACGCTCCCTGTACCCTCATCGAGCGCTGCCAGCAGATTGCCCGCGAGCAATGCCGCGATCTCGTTGAGCGGCTTGGAGGGCACGAAGGCATGCCTCTCGATCAGCTCCCTGAGCCCCTGCGCGTCGACCCCGGGATGCGCCTGCAGCAGGCTGTCGAGGCCGATGGCCGCGCTCATCCACAGCACGCCGATATCCAGCAGGAAGGAGTTCCTGAAGTCGATGCGGCTGAACAGCGCGCGCTGCAGCGGCGGCGCAAGTGCCAGCAGCGCCGCCTGCAGCGTGTCGGCGCTGCCCAGCGCCAGCTCGTGCGAATGGCGCTGCGCATAGGGCAGCATGATCTGGTCCAGTATCCGCTGACGGGCCGTGGCCGGTTGGGCCTGCCATGCGAGCGGATCGCCGATGTCGGTATTTCCGTCCAGCAACATGCGCCCGACACGCTCGGGAAACAGGCGTGCATACCAGGCCCCCAGCCAGCTGCCGTAGGAGTAGCCGATGTAGTTGAGCCTTACCTCGCCCAGCACGGCGCGCATCAGGTCCATGTCACGCGCGGTGGCGTCGGTATGGATGTGCCGGCTCAGCGGATTGCTCAGGCAGGCCTCGGCCACCACCCGCGCGTTGTGTTCGGCAGCCCGCAGATTTTCGGCGCTGCGGTTGAAGGTCAGGCTGTCTTGCGCGCCAAGCGGTTCGTGCAGCTGGCAGCGCAAGGGGTTGCTGGCGCCGGTGCCCCGGGGGGAAAAGCCGATCAGGTCATAGCGCCGGCCCAGCTCCCGCACCCGCATGTCTTGCGCGTGCCTGAACTTCAGCTCGGTGCTCAGGCCCATCATCAGGCCGCTCGCGCCCGGACCACCAGGGTTGAGCACAATGGCGCCGAGGCGATGCCGGGGCTGGGCCGCGGCCACGCGCATCAGCTCGATCTGCAGCGCTCCGGCAGCAGGATGGTCGTAATCGCGCGGCACCCGCAACCGCGCGCAGCGCACCCGGTCGCCCGACAGCGCCAGTGCCCATTGCTCGGCTGTCTCCGGCTGCGCGTCCGCCCCGGTGGCAGCGCAGGGCTGCCAATCGAGCTGCTGCTGCATGAATGACGCCAGCGAGCCATGGTGCGTTAGCGCGGCACCGTCGCCGGCCGCGCTGAAATCACGGTCGTTGCCACCGCCGCAGGCGGCCAACAGCGCGGCCACCAACGCCGCCGCGGCAAATCGGCAGGCTACTCGGGACAGAAAAAGAAAGACTTTCATGGCGACTCCTTGGATCGGGATTGCCGCATCCAACGGCATCCTCAACAATTCCAAAGCGCATGATAGCTTTTTTATATCAAATTATTTAAATCAATAGATTTAAAAATCCAGAACCCATCGCGGATTTCACTCCACCCGCAGATCCGCATCGCAGCCCACGCCCGCCGCAATCCAGCGCCGCGACAACCGCAGCCACAGCTTGCCGCGCCAGCGCTGCCAGCGTCGGGGTGCGGCCGCCAGCGCCTTGGCGTCTTCGAGCACGCCGCAGCGATAGTGCGCGCCCTCGTCGTCCCAGCGCAGCGCGCTGCAGGTGCCCGTGCGCCGGCGCGAGACCAGCATGCCCATCGGGCAGGGCTCGGCCAGGCAGCACAGGCCGCAGCCGTTGCAGGGCGCGCCCAGCGCCGGCTTGGCCGGCGCCTGGGGATGCCACAGCACGGCGTACTCGCGCATCAGCTGCGCGCCAGTATCGGCGCCAGCGCGTTGCCGGTATGCGTGCCCTGCGCGACCAGCGCCTCGGGCGTGCCCGCGGCGACGATGCGACCGCCGCCATTGCCGCCTTCGGGGCCCAGGTCGATGACCCAGTCGGCTTCGGCAATGACGTCGAGATCATGCTCGATCACCACCACCGAATGCCCGGCATCGACCAGGCGGTGCAGCACCTCGATCAGCTTCTCGACGTCGGCCATGTGCAGGCCCACCGTGGGTTCGTCCAGCACATACAGCGTGTGCGGCGCCTTGTTGCCGCGGCGCGCGATGTCGTCGCGCACCTTGGTCAGCTCGGTCACCAGCTTGATGCGCTGGGCTTCGCCGCCGCTGAGCGTGGGCGAGGGCTGGCCCAGCGTCAGGTAGCCCAGGCCCACGTCCTTGAGCAGCTGCAGCGGGTGGCCGATGGCCGGCATGCTGGCGAAGAAATCGACGGCTTCGTCGACTTCCATCTGCAGCACGTCGCCGATGCTCTTGCCGCGCCAGGTCACGGCCAGCGTTTCGGGGTTGAAACGCGCGCCGTGGCAGGTGTCGCAAGGCACCTTGACGTCGGGCAGGAAGCTCATCTCGATGGTGCGCAGGCCCTGGCCCTCGCAGGCCGGGCAGCGGCCCTCGCCGGTATTGAACGAGAACCGCGCCGGGCCATAGCCGCGCGCGCGCGCCTCGAGCGTATCGGCAAACAGCTTGCGGATCGTGTCCCAGAAACCGATGTAGGTCGCGGGGCAGGAGCGCGGCGTCTTGCCGATCGGGGTCTGATCGACTTCCAGCACCCGGTCGATGCCTTCGAAGCCGCGCAGGCCCGCGCAGCCGACGAGCGCCGGCGCCTGGCCCGCGTCCATCGCCTCGCGCCCGGCAAAGGTGCTGCGCTGGCCAACCCAGGCCGCAACGTTGGTCCACAGCACGTCGCGCGCCAGCGTCGACTTGCCCGAGCCGCTGACTCCGGTGATCGCCACCAGACGCTTGAGCGGCACATGCGCATCGACGCGCTGCAGGTTGTGCAGATCGGCGCCGAGCACCGTCAGCCAGCGCTGCGGCCCGCTGCCGCGCGGCGCGGGCTGGGCCAGCGCGGCGTTGGCGGCGGCGCTGTCGGCCTGCAGGGCAGCCGCCGCATCGGCCGCGATCTGCTTCTTGGTGCGCTTCTTCGGGGCCTCGGCCGCTTCCTCTGCCGCGGCCTGCACCACCGGCGGCCAGACCACGGACCGGCGCGGCTGGAACGGATGGCGCATCGCGTGCAGCAGGTAGCGGCCCGTGACCGAATCCTCGGCCTGCATCACATCCTCGGGCGTGCCCTGGGCGACCAGCCGGCCGCCGCGCTTGCCCGCGCTCGGGCCGATGTCGATCACATGGTCGGCGCGGCGGATGGTGTCTTCGTCATGCTCGACCACGACCAGCGTGTTGCCCTTGTCGCCGAGCTTGTGCAGCGCGTTGAGCAGGATCTGGTTGTCGCGCGCATGCAGGCCGATGGTTGGCTCGTCCAGCACATAGCACACGCCCTGCAGGTTGCTGCCAAGCTGCGCCGCCAGGCGGATGCGCTGGGCCTCGCCACCGCTGAGCGTCGGGGCGCCGCGGTCGAGCGTCAGGTAGTTGAGGCCGACCTCCTCGAGGAATTCCAGCCGGCCCTGGATCTCGGGCAGCAGGTCGCGCGCAATGCCGGCCTCGCGTCCGCTGAGGACCAGCGACTGCGCCCAGACGCGCACATCGGTGACGGCAAGCCGCGCGATGTCGGTGATGCCCACGTCGTGGAAGCGCACGGCGCGCGCGGTCGCATTGAGCCGCGTGCCCGCGCAGCACGGGCAAGTGATTTCGGCCAGGCCCTCGACCTCCTGGCCCTCGAACTTGACCTCGCGGCCGCGGTTGTCCTCGGCCAGCAGGGTGTCGTCGTAGACCTGGCGCTCATCCTTGGTCAGCTGCACGCCCGTGCCCACGCAATCGGGGCACCAGCCATGCTTGCTGTTGTACGAGAACAATCGCGGATCGAGCTCGGCATAGCTGGTCGCACAGATCGGGCAGGCGCGCTGCGTCGAAAACGCCTGCAGCTTGCCCACGCCGGCCGTGCTCTGACCGCCAGCCATCGCCGCGCCCAGGTCATTGATGCCGCTGAGCACATGCACCACGCCCTTGCCCAGCTCCAGCGCCTGCGCCAGATGCAGCCGCAGCTCGCCTTCGTTCGCGGGCGAGACCTCGATGCTGGCCACGGGCAGGTCGATGCTGTGCTCCTTGAAGCGGTCCAGCCGCGGGAACCCGGTGGTCGGCAGGAACTCGCCATCGACGCGCAGATGGGTGTAGCCGCGCGGGCGTGCCCAGTCGGCCAGCTCGGTATAGACACCCTTGCGGTTCACCACCAGCGGCGAAAGCAGCCCGATATGCTGACCGCGGAACTGCGTCATCAGCTGGGCGGCAATGCTGTCGGGGGTCTGCGGCTGCACGGCCGCGCCATCGTGGATGCAATGCTGGATGCCGAGCTTCACATACAGCAGGCGCAGGAAATGCCAGACCTCGGTGGTGGTGCCGACGGTGGACTTGCGCCCGCCGCGCGACAGCCGCTGCTCGATCGCCACCGTGGGCGGAATGCCATAGACCGCGTCGACCTCGGGCCGGCCCGCGGGCTGGACAATCGAGCGCGCGTACGCATTGAGCGATTCAAGGTAGCGGCGCTGCCCTTCGTTGAACAGGATGTCGAAGGCCAGCGTCGACTTGCCCGAGCCGCTGACACCCGTGACCACATTGAACTTGCCGCGCGGAATCTCGACCGACAGCTGCTTGAGGTTGTGCTCGCGCGCGTTGACGATCTCGATCACGTTCTTCTCGGGCGCCAGGCGCGGCTTGCGCTCGACCCGCGGGTAGAGCATGGGAGCGACCTCGGTGACCAGCTGGCCGCCCACGCCCATCGCCAGGTCGTACTCGCGCAGCGCCTGCGCGGTGTGCGAGCTCGGGTGCTGGCGCACCTCCTCGGGCGTGCCCTGGGCAACGATCAGCCCGCCGCCCTCGCCGCCTTCGGGGCCCAGGTCGATAAGCCAGTCGCTGGCGCGGATCACGTCGAGGTTGTGCTCGATGACGATCAGCGAGTGGCCGGCCTCGAGCAGCTTGCGCAGCGCGCGCATCAGCTTGGCGATGTCGTCGAAATGCAGGCCCGTGGTCGGCTCGTCGAACAGGAACAGCGTGCCCTTGCGCGCAATCGCCTGGCGCGACTTGGAGGCGCTCTTCGCGGCATCGGCCAGGAAGCCCGCGAGCTTGAGGCGCTGGGCCTCGCCGCCGCTGAGCGTGGGCACGGGCTGGCCCAGCTTCACGTATTCGAGGCCGACCTCGACGATCGGCTGCAGCGCGCGCAGCACGTCGCGGTCCTGCGCGAACAGCGTCGCGGCCTCGCTCACCGTGAGCTCGAGCACATCGGCCACGCTCAGGCGGCGCGGCTGCAGCTCGCCCACGGCATGGCGCTCGATATGCACCTCGAGGATTTCAGGCCGGTAGCGCCGGCCATCGCAATCGGGGCAGCGCAGGTAGACATCGGACAGGAACTGCATCTCCACATGCTCGAAGCCCGAGCCGCCGCAGGTCGGACAGCGCCCGTCGCCGCTGTTGAAGCTGAATTTGGAGGCCGTATAGCCGCGCTGGCGCGCCAGCGGCGCGACCGCGAACAGCTCGCGGATGCTGTCCCAGGCACCGACATAGCTGGCCGGGTTGGAGCGCGCGGTCTTGCCGATCGGCGACTGGTCGACAAACACCACGTCGCTCAGGTGGTCCGCCCCCATCAGGCGGTCAAAAGCACCCGCGGAATCGGTCGGCTTGCCAAAATGGCGCAGCAGCGCCGGTGCCAGCACGTCCTGGATCAGCGTCGACTTGCCCGAACCGCTGACCCCGGTCACCGTGACCAGGCGCTGCAGCGGGAAGTCCAGGTCCAGATGCTGCAGGTTGTGTTCGCGCGCGCCTTCGAGCACCAGCCGCGGTGTCGACTCCGTGACCATGCGCTTGAAGCCGAAACCGACCTGCTTGCGCCCGCCCATATAGGCGCCCGTGAGCGTATCGGCATGGCGCAGGTCCTCGGGCGTGCCATCGAACACGATCTGCCCGCCGCGCGCGCCCGGGCCCGGGCCCATGTCGATCACGCGGTCGGCGGCAAACATCACCGCCGGGTCATGCTCGACCACGACCAGCGTGTTGCCCGCGTCGCGCAGGCGCTGCATGGCCTCGGTGATGCGCAGCATGTCGCGCGGGTGCAGGCCGATGCTCGGCTCGTCGAGCACGAACAGCGTGTTGACCAGCGAGGTGCCCAGCGCGGTGGTGAGGTTGATGCGCTGCACCTCGCCGCCGCTGAGCGTGCGGCTTTGCCGGTCCAGCGTCAGGTAGCCGATGCCGACATCGACCAGATATTTGAGCCGGGTGTGGATCTCGGCATGCAGCATCTTCAGCGCCTGGGCCTCGCCATCGGAGGCCTGGGGCTGCTCGCTGGGCGTGAGCGTGGCAAAGAACCGCTGCAGCCGGTGGATCGACAGGCGCATCAGATCGTGCAGGCACAGGCCGGGGAGCGCCTCGAGCTGCGCGCGGCTCCACGACACGCCCGCGGGCATGAAACGTTGCTCAGGCGCCAGCACGGCATCGGCGCCCTCCTTGGTGCCCACGCGCCACAGCAGGCTCTCGGTCTTGAGGCGCGCGCCGCCGCAAGTCGGGCATTCGGTATAGCTGCGGTACTTGGACAAGAGCACGCGGATGTGCATCTTGTAGGCCTTGCTTTCAAGGTACTCGAAGAAACGCTTGATACCGTACCAGGTCTGGTTCCACTTGCCGTTCCATTGGGGCGAACCGTCAAGCACCCAGGCTTTTTGCTCGGCCGTCATCTTGGCCCAGGCGGTATCGCGCGGAATGCCTTCGGCCTCGGCATGGCGCAGCATGTCGTCCTGGATTTCCTTCCAGGCCGGTGTCTGGATGGCCTTCACGGCGCCGGTGCGCAGCGTGAGCTTCTCGTTGGGGATCACCAGCCCCCAGTCGACGCCGATCACGCGGCCGAACCCGCGGCAGGCCTCGCAGGCGCCGACGGCGGAGTTGAACGAGAACAGCGAGGGCATCGGCGCGGTATAGGACAGGCCGCTTTCCGGGCAATGCAGGCCCAGCGAGAAGCGCCACAGCTCGGGCTCGCCCTCCTCGGGCAGGCTGTACACCGTCATGTGGCCGGTGCCGCGCTTGAGCGCCACCTCGATGGCCTCGATCACGCGTGCGCGCTCGGTGCGGCTGAAGCGAAAGCGGTCGGCAATGACGTCCAGCAGCTTGACGCGCGTCGGCGCGGTGGCGACCTTCTTGGCCTTGCCCTTGGCGGCCTCGGGCGCAGCGAGTTCCACTTCACGCTCGGCCTGGACCTTGGTGAAGCCGCTGGCCGACAACCACTGCTCGACCTCCTCTGCCGTGGTGCTGGCCGGCAGCTCGACCGCGAAGGTGACGGCCAGCCGCGGGTCGCCCGCGGCGGCGCTGCGCTGCTCCAGGGCCGCATAGATCGACTCGGCCGTGTCATGCCGCACCGGCAGCGCCGTGACCCGGTCATGCAGATGCGCCGCGCGCGCATACAGCAGCTTCAGATGGTCGTTGAGCTCGGTCATCGTGCCGACCGTGGAGCGCGAATTGCGCACCGGGTTGGTCTGGTCGATGGCAATGGCGGGCGGCACGCCTTCGATGCGGTCCACGGCCGGTTTGTCCATGCGGTCGAGGAACTGGCGCGCATAGGCGCTGAAGGTCTCGACATAGCGCCGCTGGCCTTCGGCATACAGCGTGTCGAACACCAGGCTCGACTTGCCCGATCCGCTGGGCCCCGTGACCACCGTCAACTCGCCGGTGCGAATATCGAGATCGACGTTCTGGAGGTTGTGCTGGCGCGCGCCGCGGATGCGGATCAGTCCCTGGGGCATACAGGCAGTCTTTCTGAATGGTGGCGGACCATTCTAGGACTTGACCTATGTTGCCTGCTGTCGGACAAAACATCGCCTGACAATGACTGTGTATTTATTCAGTAGAAGCTATTTCTGCCGTGACATAGGTCCGAAACGAGGTGTAAGAACTCCTGCTTGCACGGATGAAAAAACCTCCCCGCACCTGCGCGCGGGGAGGTCGAGGGCCAGCCGATGCCAGCCTCGCGCCTCAGAAGTTGTGCCGCACACCGACCGCCACCGAGCGGAAATCCTCGCCCGGCGTGGCGCCCCGGTAGTTGATGCGCAGGTTGTTGTCGATCCTGGTGAAGTAGCCATAGACCTTGGTGCGCTTGCTCAGGTTGTAGTTGTAGCCCAGGGTCCACTGGGTGGCGGCCGTGCCGCGCAGCGTACTGCCGCCGAGCTTGATCTTTTCGGCGCGACCGACATTGGCATGGAACTCGGAAGCACCCGCCGTGTACATCGCCGCCAGCCGGTAGGCATGGCGCTTGGCATCCTGCGCGCCCCGGTTCACGTGGTCCAGCGTCGCGTACTGGTAGTACGCGCCCAGGTTGAAGGCACCGATGGCATAGGACGCGCGCAGGGCCGCCTGCTGGGCGTCACCGGCGTAACTGCCGAACATGTCGGTTGCGCCCTTGTTGCGGCTGTAACCCAGGCCCAGGCCCACTGGAGCGCCGCTGTAGTTCAGTGCCAGGTCAAACGCATTGCGCGTGCCGGGGACCTTCTCGCTCAGCGAAACCGCAGCTTCGGCGGTGAAGTCGCCAAACGCCGGCAGACGGTAGGACAGCTTGTTGATGTCGCGCATCACATAGGCGTAGAGCACGTCGGCTGATGAACCGGTGTCATGGTTATGCATGCTGACGGCATCGACGGTGGCGTAGTACGACTCGGCGGTGAAGTTGCCCAGACGCAGCAGGCCCAGATCGCCGCCCACGTTCACTTCGCTCTGGCGGCGGAAATACACGGGGTCGGACACGCCGGTATCGGAGGAGAAGCCGCTTTCGAGCTGGAAGCCGGCCTTGAGGCCGCCGCCGAGGTCTTCCGTGCCGCGCACGCCCCAGCGCGAGGAGTTGTTGAACAGGCCGGTGAGCTTGGTGCCTCCGCTCTTTTGCTGTTCGAGCGTGGTGTTGACCCGGCCATAGAGCGTGACGCTGCTCTGGGCGATGGCAGCCGAGGTGCCGGCAACGGCCAGAACGGCCAGCAATGCGCGTTGGGTTTTCTTCATAGCGGTTCCTGGAATTTTGGTTTTGCGGCGGGGCAGCCGGGACGATGGCGTTTTTGTGAGCGCTCACTCCGTCCACGTCGAAATTCTAGGATGCCGATTTGAAGGAAAAAAGCTCCAGTCCGGTGACATCGGCTCGCTTTGAGCCATTTTCGCAACAGCTTTCAAGCGGCGCGGCCCCCGCCCTTCCCACAGGTGCGGGGGCCGCGTGAGAGCAGGATCAGTCGCCCGCGTAGATATCGATGTCCTTGGTTTCACGCACGAACAGCGTGCCGATGATGGCCGTCATCCCCGCGATGATGATCGGGTACCAGAGGCCGCTGTACATGTTGCCGGTCTGCGCCACGATCGCAAACGACATCGTCGGCAGCAGGCCGCCGAACCAGCCGTTGCCGATGTGATACGGCAGACTCATCGAGGTGTAGCGGATGCGCGTCGGGAACAGCTCGACCAGCATCGCGGCAATCGGACCGTAGACCATGGTCACCAGCAGCACCAGGTAGGTCAGGATGACGACCATCATCACCTTGTTCATCTTCGCGGGGTCGGCCTTGGCCGGATAGCCGTCCTGGCGCAGCACGTCGGCCACGGCCTTCTTGAACGCGCCGTCCTTGGCCTTGGCTTCCTCCGCGCTCAGGCCCTTGGCCGAGAAGCTTGGAATCTCGGTCGCGCCGATCTTGATCATCGCCGGCGTGCCCGCGGGCGCATCCACCGCGTCATAGCTGACCGAGGCTGCGGCCAGCACCTGCTTGGCCACATCGCACGAGCTGGTGAACTTCGCCGTGCCGGTCGGATTGAACTGGAACGAGCATTCGGCCGGGTCGGCGACGATCACCACCTTGTTGCGCGCCTGCGCCGCGGCCAGGTCGGGGTTGGCGGCTTCGGTCAGTGCCTTGAACACCGGAAAGTAGGTCAGCACGGCCAGCACGCAGCCAAGCATGATGATCGGCTTGCGCCCCACGCGATCCGACAGCGTGCCGAACACCACGAAGAACGGCGTGGCGATCAGCAGCGAGGCGGCAATCATCAGGTTGGCCGTGATCGCGTCCACCTTGAGCTGCTGCGTCAGGAAGAACAGCGAATAGAACTGCCCCGTGTACCAGACCACGGCCTGGCCGGCCGTCAGGCCGAACAGCGCCAGCAGCACGATCTTGAGGTTCTTCCACTGGCCGAAGGATTCGGCCAGCGGCGCCTTCGAGGTCTTGCCCTCGGCCTTCATCTTCTGGAAGGCCGGCGACTCGGACAGCGTCATGCGGATCCACACCGACACCGCCAGCAGCAGGATCGACACCAGGAACGGAATGCGCCAGCCCCAGTCGGCAAACGCGGCCTCGCCCACCGAAGTGCGCACGCCCAGGATCACCAGCAGCGACATGAACAGGCCCAGCGTGGCCGTGGTCTGGATCCACGAGGTGTAGGCCCCGCGCCGACCATGCGGCGCGTGCTCGGCCACATAGGTTGCGGCGCCGCCATACTCGCCGCCCAGTGCCAGGCCCTGGAGCATGCGCAGGATGATCAGGATCACCGGCGCGGCCACGCCGATCGAGGCATAGGTTGGCAGGATGCCGACGATGAAGGTCGACAGGCCCATGATCAGGATCGTCACCAGGAAGGTGTACTTGCGCCCGATCATGTCGCCGAGCCGGCCGAACACCAGCGCGCCAAAAGGCCGCACGATGAAGCCCGCGGCAAACGCCAGCAGCGCGAAGATGAAGGCCGAGCCTTCGTCGAGCCCGCTGAAGAACTGCTTGGCGATGATGGCCGCGAGCGAGCCGTAGAGGTAGAAGTCATACCACTCGAAAACCGTGCCGAGGGATGAGGCAAAGATCACTTTGCGCTCTTCGGGTGTCATGGGGCGCGCCGGGGCGCCCTTGACACCCACGCCGGATGAAGCGTTGATGGCCATGCTGTTGTCTCCTGTTGGTTATATGTGCCGCCCGCAGCGGTCACCCCCATTCTTGGAGACGCCACTGACCCCTCTCTGACACCAAACCAACAGGAACTTGCACCAAACTGACACCGCGCTGACATTCTCGGGTCGAACCCTTGGGCGCCGTTTCGGGATATGAAAACCGCGGCCTTTTCAGCCTTCAAGGCCGGAGGGTGTCTGCGGCAGCCCATCCCAATGCGCGGCATCGAACCACGGCTCCTGTGCAAGATAGGCGCGCAGCATCGGCAGGCCGTCGAGCCCCCAGAACACCTTGCCGTCCACTTCCCAGGCCGGCACGCCAAACACACCGGCTGCAGCCGCGGCGTCGGTATTGGCGCGCAGCCAGTCCTTGGCGCGCTGGGCAGCTTGATCGTCGGTGCGCAGCTGGCCCTGCAGCTGCTGCTTCAAGTTCTCCATGCGCTGTACGTCGAGCGCGGATTGGCCGCCCTGCCAGACATGGCGCAGCAGCGTGCCTGCGACAAAGCGGTTGATGCTGCCGTCATCGCTGCATTGGAGCGCCAGTCGCAGCAGCGGCAGCGGGTTGAACGGATGCTCGGCGGGCATGTCCAGCGGCACGCCCAGCGATTGCCCGAGCCAGTGCACATGGCGATAGGTCCAGGCGCGTTTTTCCGCAATGCCCGCGGGGCCGGGATTCGCATTGCGCTGCAGCAGCGCGCCGAGCAGCACCGGACGGTATTGCACCGTGTAAGTCAGGCCCTCCAATACCTCTGGCATGCGCTCGAAGGCAAGCCAGGCGTAGGGGGAGATGAAGTCCAGGTGAAAGGTGATGTGTTTCATGCTCGGATGCTTTTCTTGAGGACAGGACGTCCATGCTTCGATCAAGCGACAGACTACGGATTCAGCACGGACGTTTTATACCGTTCGTCCTGAGCTTGTCGAAGGATGAAGGGCCTGCCCTCTAGTCAGACGCCGGAACCCCAACCTGCGCCGGATGCTCCACCCCCGCCCGCCCCAATAACTTCTCCCAGATCTCCCGCCGCACCCCCGCATCTGCCTTGCCCCACGCGCGCAACTCCTCCAGCGTGCGAAAGCACCCCTGGCAGTGGCTGCGATCGGCCGTCATGCGGCACACGCTGATGCAGGGAGAGGTCACCACACCCTGGAAATCCTCGGCAAAACCACCTTCGGCCAGCACCAGCGCGGCGCGCTGCGCCAGCGCCACGGGGATATCGATCACGGGCTTGTCCACCACGGGAGCGGCATTGGCCGCCGCGGCAACAGCCGCCACGGGCGTGCCCGCCATAGACTCAGACAGCTTCACAGGCACTCGCTTCCCGCTTGGCCAGCAGCGCCTTGGCCACGCGTGACTGCGTGGGGCGGCCGAGGAAGTCGCTGATGTACTGGCCGGCATCAATCAGCGCATCGAGGTCGATGCCGGTGTCGATGCCCATGCCCTGCAGCAGATAGACCACGTCCTCGGTGGCAACGTTGCCGGTCGCGCCCTTGGCATAGGGGCAGCCGCCCAGGCCCGCGACCGAGGTGTCGAACTGCCACACGCCCAGCTCGAGCGATGCCAGCGTATTGGCCAGCGCCTGGCCGTAGGTGTCGTGGAAGTGGCCCGAAATATCGTTGATGTCGAAATGCGCAAGCGTGGCTTCCAGCGCGCGCTGCACCTTGAGCGGCGTGCCCACTCCAATCGTGTCGGCCACGCCCACATGCTGCACGCCGATGCCCTTCATCAGCCCCGCGAGATACCCTACGCGCGCCGGATCGATCTCGCCCTCGTAGGGGCAGCCCACGGTACATGACATCGCGCCGCGCACGTAGATACCGGCCGCGCGCGCGGCCTCGACCACGGGGGCGAAGCGCTCGATGCTCTCGGCAATGGAGCAGTTGATGTTGCGCAGGCTGAAGGCCTCGCTGGCCGCGGCAAACACCACGATCTCGTCAGGCCGGCTGGCGAGCGCCGATTCAAAGCCGCGCAGGTTCGGGGTCAGCACCGAGTAGCGCACGCCGGGCTGGCGCGCGATGCCGGCCATGACTTCGGCGTTGTCGGCCATCTGCGGCACCCACTTGGGGCTCACGAAGCTCGTGACCTCGATCTCGCGCAGCCCGGCCGCCTGCAGCCGGTGCACGAGCTCGATCTTGACGGCCGCGGGCACGGTCTGCTTTTCATTTTGCAGCCCGTCGCGCGGGCCGACATCCACCAGTTTGACGCGGGAGGGATAGCGCATTTTGTTCATTCCGTAAGAATAGTGCAGAGGATGCGGGCGCGCACGCCCGGGTTCAATAACCGCGCGTGCCTTCGACCACGCCGGTCAGTGGATCACCGCGGTCGAGCGCCGCGATCTTGCCCGCGATCTGCGCCAGGCAGTCCTCGCGCAGCGTGCGCGCCGAGGTGTGGGGCGTGAGCGTGATGCGTGGATGATTGCGGAACGCATGGTCGGCAGGCAGCGGCTCGGTGCGAAACACATCGAGCGTCGCGCCCGCGAGATGGCCGGTGCCCAGCAGCGCCAGCAGGTCTTCATCGACCAGATGCGGGCCGCGCGCGACGTTGATCACATAGCCCCCGGGCTGCAGCCGCGCCAGCGTATCGGCGTTGAGGATATCGCGCGTTTCGGGCGTCAGCGGCAGCAGGTTGACCAGCACCCGGCTGGCACGCAGAAAGCCGTCAAAGCCATCGGCGCCGTGGTAAGTGGCAACGCCGTCGAGCTGGTGCGGCGAACGGCTCCAGCCGTTAACCGGAAACTCGAAATGCGCGAGCGCCTGCGCCACGCGCTGGCCCAGCACGCCCAGGCCCATCACGCCGACCGCGAACTCCTGGCGCTGGCGCGGCTTGTGGTACTTCCACTCGCCGCGCGCCATCTCGGCTTCATAGGTGTCGAGTTCGCGAAAATGCCGCACCACGGCCTGGCAGACATATTCGGCCATCTGCACCGCCATGCCCGCGTCCTCGATGCGCACCACCGGCACGCCGGCCGGCAGCTTCAGCCGCAGCAGGCCGTCGACCCCGGCGCCGATGTTGAACATCGCCTTGAGGCCGGACTGCTCGTCCATGAACTGCTGGGGTGGCGTCCAGACCACCGCGTAGTCGGCCTGAGGATCGCCCGGCTGCCACACCGAAACGTCGGCAGCGGGAAAGGCCGCGCGCAGCCCCTCGATCCAGGGGCCGGGGTTCGTGTCGGCACAGCAAAAGGTGATTTTCATCAAAATGCGCGTGAAACCCCGGCAGTCATGCCGGGGAGGTAGAGCGCCGCATGCAGAGCATTCGTTGCCTCTGGCCTCACCTGCTCACGTCCTGTGTGATTGGCCGGGTTGAGAAAATAGCCATACCCGTCGTTCCTTTGAACGACGCGGCAGTGCTTGTGGCTGATGCCTTGAACGACAACGCCGTCCTTCTGCGACTGGATGTTGAAGCTGCCCGTCGCACGAATCGCCACGCGGCCCGTGTGAACGCCGGCCTTGATTCCTTTGGGCACATCCGCGCGAACCATGTCGCCCGTGCCAAAACCATGGACGCGTTTGCTGCGCAGGAGGTAGCCCTGCGGGAAGCCAAACTTGTCCAGGCGCGTGCGCTGGTAGCTGCCGCGGCCCATGGCCTTCAGGGTCAGCGTGGGGCTGTTCCAGCTTTCAATGGCGTCGGCCTGGCCCACGCAAGCCGCGTCCAGCGCGTGGGTCTTGGGCACGCCCAGCACGCTGCGGTTGAATTTGGTCCGGCCGCCCGAGGCCAACTCCACGGGCAAGCCCGTGGCCTTCAAGGCGTTGGCCAGCGCCCAGCGCGTTGCGTTCACGGCTGCCGCGTCTCGCAGCGGCTTCTTCGCCTGGGCAAGGATGCGGGCCAAACGCTTGGGGTCCTTGGACAGGAAATCTTCGATGCTGCGTGCCGCTTTTTTCTGGTTGCAGCAGCCGCAGGCCA
>JBEVDH010000075.1:0-11135 GCA_040514115.1 Comamonas sp.
CTTCGCGCAGGATGCCGCCGCGCGCGCATTCCAGCACCGCGGCGTCGACTTCGGGGTGCGCCAGCACGTTGCGCGCGCTGCGCGGCCCCGAGCAGTCGCCGCTGTCGATCTGGCGGCCGTTGACGTAGACGCCATCGGTGTTGGTCATGCCCACGCGCAGGCCATGGGCCGCGAACAGGTGGCCGATGATGCGCGCCGTGGTGGTCTTGCCGTTGGTGCCGGTCACGGCAATCACCGGAATGCGGCCGTCCTGGCCATGGGCAAACAGCTGGTCGACCATGGGCACGCCGACATTGCGCGGCTTGCCGAACGAGGGCGCGAGGTGCATGCGCAGACCGGGCGCGGCATTGACCTCGACCACGCCGCCGTTTTGCTCTTCCAGCGGGCGCAGCATGGTTTCGCAGACCACGTCCACACCGCAGATGTGCAGGCCGATGGTCTGCGCCGCCTCGACGGCGCGCGCCGCGATCTCGGGATGCACGTCATCGGTCACATCGGTGGCGCTGCCGCCGGTCGAGAGGTTGGCGTTGTTGCGCAGCACCACGCGCTGGCCCTGGGCCGGCACCGAATCGGGCGTGAGCCCCTCGGCCGCGATGTGCGCCACCGCGATGTCGTCCAGGCGGATCTTGGTGAGCGCCGTGCCATGGCCCGTGCCGCGGCGCGGGTCGAGGTTGACGATGTCGACCAGCTCGCGCACCGTGTGCTGGCCGTCGCCCAGCACCTGGGGCGGCTCGCGGCGCGCGGCGGCCACCAGCTGGTCGCCCACCACCAGCAGGCGGAAGTCATGGCCCGGCAGGAAGCGTTCGACCATCACCGTGCCGTACTTGGCGGCCGAGGCATAGGCCGACGCGAGCTGGCTGCGCTCGGTCAGGTTGACCGTGACGCCCTTGCCCTGGTTGCCGTCCTGGGGCTTGACCACGAACGGCAGGCCGACTTCAAGCGCGACCTCCCAGGCTTCATCGACCGACTGAACCGGGCGGCCCAGCGGCACCGGCACGCCGGCCGAGTGCAGCAGGCGCTTGGTCAGGTCCTTGTCCTGGGCAATGGATTCGGCGACCGCGCTGGTGTTGTCGAGCTCGGCGGCCTGGATGCGGCGCGCCTTCGCGCCCCAGCCCAGCTGCACCAGCGAGCCCGAGGTCAGACGGCGAAACGGAATGCCGCGCGCCACGGCGGCATCGACGATCGCGCCCGTCGAGGGGCCGATGCGCTCGTCTTCATCGAGCGCGCGCAGCGCGCTGATCGCGGCCTCGGAATCAAAGGCGGCGTCGCCCATCGCGGCCTGCACCAGCTCCAGCGCCTTTTCCATGGCGAGGCGGCCCACGGCCTCCTCGGTGTACTCCACGACCACCTGGAAGGTGCGGTCTTCGAGCGTCGCATGGGTGCGGCTGAAGGTCACGGGGCAGCCGGCCTGGGCCTGCAGCGACAGCGCGGCCACTTCAAGCACATGCGCCAGCGACAGGCGCTGGTCGGCGCCATGCGGCTGCAGCGGCGCAATGGTCGGGAAGCGCGCGCGCAGCTTTTCTTCGAAGCCGGCAATCGCGGTGTAGCACTGCTCGTTGTCTTCGCACTGCACGATGGCTTCAATGGCGGTGCTGCGGGTCCAGAGGTTGGGGCCACGCAAGGCGCGGATGCGGGTGATGTGCATAGTGGGTTCTTTCAGAGGGCGGGCCGGTTCAGGCCGGCGTGCCAGTCGTCGTGGAGTATTCGAAGGTCTTGATGCCGGCGCCGATCAGGTCGGGCGAGATATCGAGCGCCCAGGCGGCGGCAATCGCGGCCAGCAGCGCCGGCGTGTCGGGGCGGCGCCCGCCGGGCAGCGCCAGCGCGTCCAGCGTGCCGAGCACGCGCTCCTGCGCGCCGGTGGCCAGCACCACGTTGGCGCCCTTGACCAGCACCGCACGGCCGCCTTCGTTGTCCTGGCGATGCGCCGCGACCACGGCGTTGCCCGCGTCCAGCGTGTACAGGATGACTTCGCCATCGCAGAGCTCGGCCAGCTCGGCGACTTCGGGCAGGTCGGCGTTGATCACGCCCGCGCCATGCGACAGCACCACATCGATCTGGGTGCGGATCACGCGGCGCATCTGGCCGGCTTCATGCACGTCGTGGTCGGCCAGCGTCTCGAAACCGTCCATGTCGGTGACCACGCCGATCAGGCAGCGGTCATAGGCCAGGCCTTCCTCGAGAATCGAGCGCGAGGTGGTCTGGATCACCGCCGCCTCGGCCAGGCGGTTGGTGAGCAGGCGGTGCGCGCCGGCCCAGTTCGCGGTGTCGGTCTTTTGCGTCTGGCGGTTGGCCAGGAACATGCCTTCGCTGCTGGCCACGCCCGTGCGCTTGCCCGACAGCTGCAGCAGCCAGCCCACGAGCCGCGCCACGAAGGCGTTCTCGCGCGTGCCGACGATGCCGACGACGGGAATGCGGCCGGCATCGGTGTCTTCCTCGGTGCGCGGGAACAGGTGGTCGGCAATGGCCATGCCCACCGGGCGCGGCGCGCCATTCGTCGGCTTGAGGTGCATCAGCAGGCCCGGGCCGGCATTGACCTCGAGGATCGCGCCCTGGCCCTGCAGTGGCTGCGACACATCCTTGAGAATCATGTCCATGCCGGCGATATCGAGCCCGACGATCTTCGCCGCCAGCACCGCGTAGTAGGCGACGTCCGGGTGCACGTCGTCGGTGCAGTCGATGGCCATGTTGCCGTTGCGCTGCAGCAGCACCGCCTGGCCCTTGGGAATGACGGACTCGGCGGCAACGCCCTGGCGCTTGAGCTCGAGCTTCACGGCGCCGGCCTGCAGGTTGATCCAGTCGAGCGGGAATTCCTGCTCGGGGCCGCGGCGCGGGTCCTGGTTGAGCACGTCGACGAGCTCGCCCAGCGTGGCCGTGCCGTTGCCATAGACGCTCACCGTCTCGCCCTTGGTGGCCGCGACAACCTTGCCGCCCACGACCAGGATGCGGTGCTCGATGCCGTCGATGAACTTCTCGACGATCACATCCGAGCCTTCGGGCTGCGCGAGCGCGAACGCGGTCTTGATGTCGGCCTCTTCATAGAGCTCGAGCGTCACGCCGCGGGCATGGTTGCCGTCCGAGGGCTTCACGGTGACGGGCGTGCCGATTTCCTGGGCGATTTCCCAGGCTTCCTCGGGGCTGTTGACCACCTGACCTTCGGGCACCGGCACGCCGCAGGCGGCGAGCAGGCGCTTGGTGAAGTCCTTGTCCTGGGCGATGCCTTCGGCAATCGCGCTGGTCTGGTCGGACTCGGCCGTCCAGATGCGGCGCTGCGCCGCGCCGTAGCCCAGCTGCACCAGGTTGCCCTCATTGAGGCGGATATGCGGAATGCGGCGCTCGGCCGCGGCATCGACGATGCAGCCGGTCGAGGGGCCCAGATACCGGTCGTTGATCGCCGTCTTGATCGCGTGGATCGCGGGCTTGAGGTCAAACGGCTCGTCGTTGATCGCCGCCATCAGCAGCTGGTGGCCCTTTTCCAGCGCCTCGCGCGCCACGGCTTCCTCGGGGCAGCGGAACACCATGCGGTAGACGCCGCGCCGCGAGATTTCCCGCGTCTGGCCGAACTCGGCGGGCAGGCCGGCGAGGTTGAGCAGCTCGATGACCACATGCTCGAGCACATGCCCCATCCAGGTGCCGCCTTCGAGCCGCTGAATGAAACCGCCGCGCTCGCCGACGCCGCAGGTGTGCTCGATCAGGTCGGGCAGCCAGCGCGTCAGGCGTTCGTTGAGGCCGGGAATCTTGTTGGACGGATAGTCTTCGAGCTCTCCCAGATCCAGCCACACCTCGAGCACGGGGCGGTAGGTCCAGACACTGGGGCCTCGCAGGAAGGTGGTGCGCAGGAGTTGGATGTCGTTGAGTTTCGCCATGTCATTCAGCGGTAAAAATGGGGGGAAACCGGATCTTCATATCCGGTCCGGGAATGAGAGGCATTGTGACGGTTGTCAGCCTGATCTCGGGCTCGCGCGTTGAGCAATGGGTAACGAATGTCCGGTGTGCCACGATTACCATGCCGACACGGTGGTCCGTATGACTCTTGGAGCCGCCAGCGGCAGAGGAAAATAATTCAACATGCAACATCACCATACTGTGGACGCTTCGGCAATCTTTGCCGGCCCTCTGGGGGACGAACTGCGAGCGAGGCTCGCTCCTGATGAGAACGTCCTGGCGCTCGTCCCGGTTGACCTGAGTGCGAATTTGCAGTTTGGCAATGGACTATTGGCCCTGACGCAAGAAAGGTTGCTGACCTGCGATCCGCAGACGCGCGAATGGCGCGAGTGGCCGCTGGCCGTCGACCAGAGCCTGCGCCTGCAGGACCATGGCGGCGTCGGGCACCTGGCGCTGCACGACCACGACGCGCGCCTGTACCACTGGTACATCACGCTGACCCACCAGGCTGCCATGGTGCTGCTGCACCAGCAGTTCGACCGCCAGCGCGAGCGCATCGCGCGCCAGCAGGCCTACAGCGTGGTCGAGGACGAGGAAACCGCGCACTGCCCGGTCTGCCACGCCACCTTGCCGCCCAACACCGACGACTGCCCGGCCTGCGCGCGCCGGCAGGCGCCCCAGACCTCGACCTGGGTGCTGCTGCGCCTGTGGCGCTTCGCCAAGCCCTACCAGGGCCAGCTGCTGCTGGGCTTCCTGCTGACGCTGGCGACCACCTGCGCGCAGCTGGTCGCCCCCTACCTGACCATTCCGCTGATGGACAAGATCCTGATTCCGTTCCAGAACGGCGAGCAGATCGACCCCGGGCTGGTCGGCTTCTACCTGGGCGCGCTGCTGATCTCGGCGCTGGCCGCGTGGGCGCTGGGCTGGGCGCGGACCTTCGTGCTGGCCAAGGTCTCCGAACGCATCGGCGCCAATCTGCGCACCACGACCTACAACCACCTGCTGACGCTGTCGCTCGACTATTACGGCAGCAAGCGCACCGGTGACCTGATGGCGCGCATCGGCGCCGAAACCGACCGCATCAACCTCTTTCTTTCGCTCAACGCGCTTGATTTCGTCACCGACGTGCTGATGATCGTGATGACCTCGGTCATCTTGTTCTCGATCAACCCGTGGCTGGCGCTGGTCACGCTGGTGCCGCTGCCCTTCATCGCCTGGATGATCCACACCGTGCGCGACCGCCTGCGCACCGGCTTCGAGAAGATCGACCGCGTCTGGTCCGAGGTCACCAACGTGCTGGCCGACACCATTCCCGGCATCCGCGTCGTGAAGGCCTTTGCCCAGGAAAAGCGCGAAGCCGCGCGCTTCGACGAAGCCAACCAGATCAACCTGCAGGCCAACGACAAGGTCAACAAGACCTGGTCGGTGTTCACGCCCACGGTGACGCTGCTGACCGAAATCGGCCTGCTGGTGGTCTGGGCCTTCGGCATCTATCTGGTCGCGGACGGCTCGATCACCGTCGGCGTGCTGACGGCGTTCATCGCCTATATCGGCCGCTTCTACACGCGCCTGGACTCGATGAGCCGCATTGTCTCGGTGACGCAGAAGGCCGCGGCCGGCGCCAAGCGCATCTTCGACATCCTCGACCACGTGAGCAATGTGCCCCAGCCCGCCAACCCGGTGAAGATGGAGCATGTGCAGGGCGCGATCACGATGAAGGATGTGGGCTTTCGCTACGGCAGCCGCAGCGTCATCAAGCATCTGGACCTGCAGATCCGCCCCGGCGAGATGATCGGCCTGGTCGGCCACAGCGGCTCGGGCAAGAGCACGCTGGTCAACCTGATCTGCCGCTTCTTCGACGTCTCGGCCGGCTCGATCCAGCTCGACGGCGTCGATGTGCGCCGCATCTCGGTGTCCGACTACCGGCGCAATATCGGCCTGGTGCTGCAGGAGCCCTTCCTGTTCTTCGGCACCATTGCCGAGAACATCGCCTATGGCAAGCCCGAGGCGACGCGCGCCGAGATCGTGGCCGCGGCGCGCGCCGCGCACGCGCATGAATTCATCCTGCGCCTGCCCCAGGGCTATGACTCGCTGGTGGGCGAGCGCGGCCAGAGCCTGTCGGGCGGCGAGCGCCAGCGCATCAGCATCGCGCGCGCGCTGCTGATCGACCCACGCATCCTGATCCTCGACGAGGCGACCTCGGCCGTCGACACCGAGACCGAAAAGGAAATCCAGAAGGCGCTCGACAACCTGGTACAGGGCCGCACGACGATTGCCATTGCCCACCGCCTGTCGACGCTGCGCAAGGCCGACCGCCTGGTGGTGATGGACCGCGGCGAGATCGTCGAGGTCGGCCCGCACGACGAGCTGATCGCGCTGCGCGGCGCCTACTGGCGGCTCTACGAAGCCCAGGCGCGCCGCGCCGAAGAAGATGCGCAGGCCGCGGGCCTGCTGCTGCAAACCTCGCTGACCGAAGGACCGAGCCATGCGTGAAACACCCGTTCAAACCCCGCTGGAGCTGCAGCGCGACGCCCATGGCTGCCTGGTGCTGACGCTGGCCGACGGCACGCGCCATGTGGGTGTGGTGCCGGTGCGCGCCTTCCCCATGGCCGCGCCCCAGGAGGGCCTGTCGCTGATGCGCAGCGATGGCAAGGAAGCGCTGTGGCTGGCGCACATGGACCAGCTGCAGCCCGCCGCGCGCGCGCTGATCGAGCAGGAGATAGCGGCACGTGAATTCGTGCCGACGATCCTGAAGATCCGCAGAGTGTCGAGCTTTTCCACCCCCAGCACCTGGGATGTGGACACCGACCGCGGCCCGACCCAGCTGGTGCTCAAGGCCGAGGAAGACATCCGCAAGCTCCACGGCCGCACCCGGCTGCGCATCGCCGGCAGCGACGGCCTGCAGTTCGCGGTGCCCGACAGCGGTGCGCTGGACCGCCACTCGCAGCGCCTGCTGGAACGTTTTCTATAGCAACCGGCCCAGTGATGGCGTGCCTTGCAGCGGGCATGAAGATTTCCGCAAATCGATCAAATCTTTTTGCAGAAATTGCTTTATTTTTGCGGGACGCTGCCGATAAAGGTACGAAGGCGGGACGTTATCGCCATTTGTCACCAATCTTGAGCCACCGAAGGATGCACCATGTCAATCACACCCATCGAACGATCGTCTGCCTGGCGACCTCAGGGCGCTGATTTGTACTCCACCGGCGCTTCGGGCGCCGTGGCGGTGCGTCCGATCAACCCGGTGAACCCGGTGGAATCGGTCGACCGCCTGGGGGAAGGCGCCATCGTGCGCGAGCCCGGCCAGCCCGACGCCCCCGACCAGTCCAACCGGGACTGGACCGTGGTCGAGGAGAAAAAACAGGCCGAGGAAGTCGAGGAGCCGCCCAAGGAGCCGATCTCCAAGCAGCTGATCGAAGTCATCCAGTCCATGTGGCGCGCGAGCGCCATGGTGGTCGAGCACGCGGAACAGGTCAACAAGACCGACGAGATCGAGCGCAACAAGCTGCTGGTCAAGGAGGAGCCGTTGACTTACTCCGAACCGAAGATCAAGAGGACGCAGGGGCTTTGAGAGTCAATGATGGCAGGGGTGAGTGGCCTCTCTCGGAGGGCAGGCCCTTCACCCTTCGACAGGCTCAGGGCGAACGGTTTTCGTAAGCCCAGGTCGAACGGGTGGTTATCCGTTCGTCCTGAGCCTGTCGAAGGATGGACGGCCCCTGTACAAACGCACCTGCTTCCCAACCTTTGGTCCTGAGCCCGCTTGGCCGGCGCGTCGAACCATGAACGTCCTGCCCTCAAGCACTCGTCACTTCTTCTGCGACTGCCCCTGCTCCCCCGCCTTCGCCGCCGCCCGATCCGCCCGGTACTGCACCGCAAACACCTCGACCTCGTCGAACGACACAAAGCCATCCTTGTCGGTATCCGCGGTATCGAAAGCCGCGGCCAGGCGCGGGAACAGCACGACTTCGGCGCGGCTGAGCTTGCCGTCCTTGTTGAAATCAAGCATCTGGAAATCGCGCCGTGCCTTGATCTCGCCTTTGGTCAGTGGCGCAACGGCCGGCACATCATCGGCCGCCGCGGCATCGGCCGCCGCGGCATCGGCCGCGGGCGCAGTCTGCGCCAGGCTCAAGGCGCAGCCGGTCAGCAGCACCAGCCCGCACAGCAGGCCGGTCACGCGCCGGGAAAACGGAAGAGGGGAATAGGTATCTGCCATGCGGCACATGGTGCCACGGCTGGCTGCGTGCCCGGGGGCCGCGCGCAAATCACCCCTGCCGGGGCTGCTTGCGGCTGGTTGCAGATGTTTCCAGCGTCGTTGCTTCCATAACACTGCGCACATGGCCCGAGGGCACGTGCAGCGCCGCGTTGTGCACATGGCCGGTCTGGTCGTCAAAAAAGAAATCGGGTTCGAACTCGCGCAGGAACGCGCCCTTGCTGAGCCCGCCGAGGAACATGGCCTCGTCGACCGCGATGTTCCAGCTCATCAGCGTCTGGATCGCGCGCTTGTGCGCCGGCGCGCTGCGCGCCGTGACCAGCGCGGTGCGCACGCGCATGCCGCCGGGCACTTCGGCCGCCACCTGCTGCAGCCGGTGCAGCGCGGCCAGCAGCGGCTTGAAGGGGCCGTCGGGCAGCGGCTGTCCATGCCGGTCGCTCTCATGCCGCTGGAACGCTTCGAGGCCCTCGGCCTGGTAGATGCGCTCGGCCTCGTCGGAAAACAGCACCGCGTCGCCATCGAAGGCAATGCGCACCTCGTTCGGGTGTGCCAGGCTTGCGCGCACCGATTCGGTAAACACATGCGCCGCCGGGTAGCCCAGGCGCAGCGCCTCCGTCACATCGTCCTCGTTGGCCGACAGGAACAGGTGCGCGCCCAGCGGCCGCAGGTAGCCAAAGGGCGGACGGCCCTGGGTGAACACGCCGCGCTGCAGCGCAATGCCCGCGGACTCGGCCGAATGGAACACGCGCAGGCCGCTGACCGGGTCGTTGCGCGAGAGAATCACCACCTCGACGCGCTGCATCTGCGGCGTGTTGAAGGCCAGGAGCTTTTGCACCAGCGAGAACGCGATGCCGCGCTGCGCCGGCACCTCGAGCCGCTGGCGCTGCAGCTCCAGGTAGGTGGCCGCGTCGCTGCGCTCGAACAGGCGGTTTTCCTCCTCGAAATCAAACAGCGCGCGCGAGGAGATCGCGACGACCAGCTTGTCTGCGAGGGTGATGGACATCGCCGGCGTGCCTACTTGACGAACTGGTTGAGTTCCATGATCGGCATCAGCACCGCGAGCACGATCAGCATCACCACCAGCCCCATGACCACGATCAGCAGCGGCTCGAGAATCGTCGCCAGATACATGGCGCGGCGCTGGACCTCGGTGGACAGCTGGGTGGCCGCACGCTGCAGCATCAGCGGCAACTGGCCGGTCTGCTCGCCCAGGCGCGCAAACATCGCCAGCAGCCCGGGAAAGCGCTTCTTGGCCAGTGCGGAAGCCAGCGGCGCGCCTTCGCGCACCAGCACCAGCGCGTCGAGCGCATCGGCGCGCAGCGCCCGGTTGCCCAGCGTTTCGGCCGCGGCCTGCAGCGCGCGCAGGATCGGCACGCCCGCGCCGGCCAGCATCGCCAGCGTGCTGGCAAAGCGCGCGGCGTTGTAGCTGCGCGCCAGCCGCCCGACCAGCGGCAGCCGCAGCCAGGCCGCATCGAAGCGCTCGCGCGTGGCCGGAATGCGCAGCAGATGGCGCACGATGAATGCCCCGGCGGCCAGCGCGCCCAGCATGACCCAGCCGTAGGCGCGCACGAAATCGCTGATGGCCAGCAGGCCCACCGTGAGAATCGGCAGCGCGCGCTTGGTGCCGACAAACACGCCTGCCACCTGCGGCACGACATAGCTCACGAGAAACAGCACGATCACGATGGCCACCAGCGAGACGATGGCTGGATAGAGCGCCGCGCCAATCAGCTTGGACTGCAGTGCCTGGCGCGCCTCAAGGTCGTCGGCCAGGCTGTCCAGCACCAGGCCCAGGCCGCCGCTCGACTCGCCCGCGCCAATCACCGCGCAATAGATTTCGGAGAACTCGCGCGGGTGCTGCTGCAGCGCGCGCGAAAAGGTCGAGCCCGCATTGACCTCGGCGCGCAGCGTCGCCAGCAGGTGGTGCTGGCGCTGGTCTTCGGCTTCTTCGGCCAGCGCACTGAGCGCACGCTCGAGCGGCAGGCCCGAGGTCACGAGGCCGGCCAGCTGCCGGGTCCAGACCGCGAGCGCGCTGGAATTGAACACCGGCCGCGTGAACCAGCGCTCCTGCCAGCCCATCTCGGCGCCGGGCGCGGCGCCCGATCCCAGCGGGACCACGGCGATGGGCACCAGCGCCTGGGCCCGCAGCAGGTTGCGTGCGGACTTCGGATTATCGGCCTCGAGCGTGCCCTTGCGGGAGGCGCCCTGGGCGTCGATGGCTTCATACGAAAAAGCAGGCATGGAAGAAAGGCGCGCTAAAGGGGCTAAAGGAATTCAGCACATATTAGCCGCTGGCGATGACACTGCAGATACGCGCGGCCCGCGGGCCGCCGCCCGGGTTTCAGCCGGCCATGGCCTGGGCGGAAATCTCCAGCGAGCGCAGGCGCAGCGCCGGGTCGTAGACATCGCTGACGAGCATGAATTCGTCGGCCTGGGTCGATTGCGCCAGCGCCTGGAAATGGCGGCGCACGGTCTCGGGGCTGCCCACCACGCCGGCGCGCAGGAAGTCATGGATGGCCGCGCTTTCCGAGGGCGACAGCCGGGCCGTGTAGTTCTCCTCCGGCGGCTGCAGCCGCGTGCGCTGGCCCGTCAGGATGCCCAGGATGCGCTGGTAGGTGCTGCTGGCCAGGAACTCGGCTTCCTCGTCGGTGGGCGCGCCGACGACCGGCACGCCGACGATCGCGTAGGGCTTGGCCAGCGTGGCCGAGGGGCGGAACAGCTCGCGGTACAGGTCCAGCGCCTGGTGCAGCATGCGTGGCGCGAAGTGCGAGGCAAAGGCATAAGGCAGGCCCATGTGCGCCGCCAGCTGCGCCGAAAACAGGCTCGAGCCCAGCAGCCAGATCGGCACATTGGTGCCCGCGCCCGGCACGGCAATGATGCGCTGGCCGGGCGTGACCGGGCCCAGCAGCTGCTGGAGCTCGGCCACGTCGCGCGGGAAGTCCTGCTCGGTTTCCACGCGATCGCGGCGCAGCGCGCGCATCGTCGGGCCGTCGGTGCCGGGCGCGCGGCCCAGGCCCAGGTCGATGCGGCCCGGATAGAGCTC
>JBEVDH010000141.1:0-39922 GCA_040514115.1 Comamonas sp.
ACTTCACGCTCAACGGCAAGGAATTCAACCTGGCGGCCTACCTGGGTGAAAACGCTGCTGGCGCCGGCGCTGAAATCAACACCTACACCCAATTCCTGGCTGCCGTGCAAAAGGGCCTGGTCGCACTGAAGGCCGACTTCGCCGACAACGCCGCCCTGCAAAGCGTCACCGCCAGCTTCGGCCGTCAGTTCACGACCGACGTGAACCCTGTCAACCTGGAACTGCGTCAAGGTACTGCCATCCGCCTGACGGCCGACGGCCAGACGCATGGCGCCGCCAATACCCTGTATGTCGATTCGACCGATCTGGAAGTTGCACGTGCCGGCCTTGCCACCGTGCCCAACAACAACCGTTACGAAATCGCCGACGCCACGCCTCCCCTGGAAGGCTCCAGGCTGGCCATCAATGTCGAGCTGGAAAAAGTGGGGCTGGCCGGTGACGGCGGCGGACTGGTGATCGGCAGCATGAACCTGGGGGACAAATTTGATAATTTTCAACAAAATGAGTGGAACGAGGCCAACACGACGGTTGCCCAGACCACCAACGGTATCAACGAGTTCCATGTCACGGTCAAGGGCGGCGCCGACAAGTCGAGCTCGCTGTCCGAACTGCGTTCGACCAACAACCAGCTGAAGGTCGTGACCGTGAGGACCGACCCGGCCCAGACTGGCACCTTCGCCAACCTGACCATAGGCAACAGCAACGTCAATTTCGAAAATTACAGCGACTCCGAGTATTCGCTGAAAGACGTGAAGATTTTCGACGCATCGGCGTTCAAGGGTGATCTGAACCTGCTGGCCAGGCTTACCGACGAAGTCACTGACAAGTATCTGAACCTGAAGGATGCCGCACCTGCCGACTCAGCTGCCGACAATGCCGCGTTCGTCTACACCGGTGGTAGCGGCAACGACACCATCGATCTCAATATGGACGTGACAAACAGGCGCGAGGGTGTTGTGGCAACGCGCGAAGACTTCAGCGTGAACATCGTCGGAGGCGCAGGCAACGACAAAATCACTCTAAGGCCCAAGGGCCTGGCCTCCGACGTTAGTTCCAACTGGTACGCCAACCAGATGTTGAATGCCAACCTGCGCATCAATGCGGGCGAAGGCAACGACATCATCCGCACTCTTGGCGTGGGCGACGTCATTATCGATGCTGGTGCTGGTGACGACACCGTGTACTCCTATAACACGGGTGAAAAGGCAGTTTGGGTGCTCAATGCGGTGGCCGATGGCATGGCATCGGACGATATCGAAACCAGCGTGAACGACGCGTACCACCTGTTCAAGGGCAAAGTCGCAGTGAGCTTCAGGGGTTTTGAAGCAACGGTTGCCATCGCTGATGTGCGCGGCGTGGTGACCGACCTGTCGATCAATCAAGCTATCAAGCTGGCGATCAATAACGATGCCGTTCTGAGCAAGCTGCTGCTGGCTGAAGACGGCCCGGCCAACACCCTGGTGGTCACTGCGCTGATCGACGGCAGTCGTGTCACTGCCGATGCCCTGGGCATCTCGCTGGTTGCTCCTGAGGCGCTGACTGCTGCCGAAATTACCCAGCTGAATACTTGGTATGCCGTGTCCGACACGTCTGTGGCCAGCAATGCCGCCGCAGCAACTGCCTTCAATGATGCTGCTTCCACGACGTATCTGACGCAAATGGAACACAGCAGCGGCTTCAGCATGTACCTTTCCGACAACACCATCACTGGTGGTCTCGGCAACGATGTGCTCGTTCTGGGCAGCGGTCTGACAAGCAACGACACACTGGTCTACACCGGCTTTGGCAACGGCACTGATTCGATCGTGAATTTCACGGTCGGCGGAGCCATCATTACACCGGTGGAGTCTATGGAAGCATTGTATTTAGAGGTTCATCAACGCGGTGATGAATTTACTCCTGCCTCTTTTGCAGTATATTTTTATGTTCCGAACATTGCTACCACTTATACCGTTGACGGGGTGAGCGTTAGCGTGGCGCAAGGCGCGACTCAAGAAGACGTCGTCAACGCCTTCTTGGCGCAAGATGAAGCTTTCATTCATTGGAATTTGACCACCGAACCTGGCCAGGAATTCAAGGTGTTCTTCAATGCAGTGGAGAATGGCGTCGGTACCTGGGTGAACGGGGATGAGTTCGAGGTCGTCCGGACTGGCGATGGCACAGACTTCATCGACTTCCGCAGCTACGGCGCTGTGGGCGTTTATGTGAATGGCGCGCTGGTTGACGGCGTTGCTCCGACAGCCCTGGGCCAGAAGTACATCACCTTGACCGAAAGCCCGGCCAATGCTGGCTCGTACACCGTTGACCAGTGGACCGATGCCGGCACGGCGGGTGTCATCGACGAGCTGCCAGCAAATGCGCAGCTGATCGGGGTGCTGGACTTCGGTGCGGAACGAGCCTTCACTGCTGACAGCTTCATCCTTTGAAGCCAACCGTTTGGCACCTGCTGGCAGGTGCCGGTAGCAGGCCTGGCGCCGCGCCCTGCCATCGAGCGCGGCGCCAGTGCCTTCGAGAAAGATCCCGTTTTTCAGCCTGCCTTGGACTGCGCTGCCTTGGCGGCCAGGGCAAACATCGCGGTGATGTCCTTGCGGGCCTGATCGGGGTCCAGGCTCGGCGCGGGCAGGGTGTGTGTCTGCTGTTCGGTTGTGGCCTTGCTCTGCTCTTCGGCAACAGCCGTGCTGTTCTTCGTGGTACGCGTTGTCTTGGTCATATGGATAGCTCCGTTGGGTTTCGGGATTCTAGGGCAGGGCGGCGGTTAGCGGCTGCGCCACCGCGGGGGTGATCAGGTTGGCATTGGCCTGGCCCACATTGACCCAGCGATCATGCCCGGCCAGTGACTGCAAGCGGATGCGCGACAGCAGATACATGTAGCGTGCCTGCGCCAGATCGCGCGCAGCCAGGGTGCGCTGCTGCTCGGCGTTGAGCACATCCACGGTGGTGCGCACGCCGGCCGCGAGGGATTTGCGGCTGGACTGCAGCGCCAGCTCGGCGGAACGCACGGCCTGCTCAAGGGCGCCGACGCGCAGCACGCCTTCGGTCATGGCGCGGTACTGCTCATAGACGCGCGAGCCCAGGTCGCGGCGGGCGGCCTCGAGGGCTTCGCGCGTACGTACCTGGTCGGCCACGGCCTGGCGTACCTGCGAGCTCACGTAGCCGCCCGCATACAGGGGCACGCTCAATTGCAGGCCCACGTACTTCTGGTTGTAGACCGTGTTCACGCTGGTCACGGAGTCGCTGTCGGAGCGCGACACGGCGGCGACCGCGTCCAGCGTGGGCTTGTGGCCGGCCTTGGCCTTGTCGATTTCACTGGTTGCGGCATCGACCTGGGCCTGCAGCGAGCGCAGCTCGGGATTGGCGGTTTCGGCCTGCGCGGTCCATTCGGCCAGCGAGGCGGGCACGGGCGACTGGGGGCGAAAGCTCGCGACATCGAGATCGGCGAGATCATCGAAGGGCTTGCCTATCAGCACTTCCAGGCGCCGGCGCGTGAACTCGACGTTCTGCGCTGCTTCGAGCTCCTGGGCCAGCGACATGTCGACGCGGGCCTGGGCCTCGTCGATGTCCGTGCGCATGCCCGAGCCCGCCTGGAAGCTCTTGGTGGCCGCGTCAAGCTGCGAGGTGTAGGTGAGCTTTTGCGCCGCCACCAGGCCGCGCTGGGTGCGCGCCAGCAGGGCGTCGAAATACGCTTCCGAGACGCGCAGCACCAGGCCTTGCTCGTCTTGCTCCAGCATCGCGTTGGCGCCTTCGACCTGCGCCTTGGCCTGCTCTTCCAGTGCGCTCAGAAACGGCCGGTAAAGGGGCTGGCGCAGCTGCAATACCTGGTTGTTGCTGGTGTAGGCATTTTTGGCGTCCCGGGGGCCCAGTACGGTGTCCGTCGTGGACTTGAGCGAGTTGCGGTTGGCCCCGGCGTTGAAGGAGATGTTGGGCCGGCGCTGCGCGCGGGCCTGTGGCAGCTTCTCGCGCATGCCCTCGGCCCCGGCGCGGGCCGAGCGGATGGTGGCGTCGTTTTGCTCCGCCGCCTCATAGGCCTGGCTCAGATCGAGTGCCCAGGCGGGGGCGAGCAAGAGGGCGGCCGCCAGGGCCACGCCCGTGCGGGCCACGCCCTTACGGGCGCTGCTGTGAAATGCGTGCAGATAAGGCATGTTTTTATTCCTCCGTCATGGACGCAGCCAGACGCTTGGTCAGGGGGTGCAGCAGATAGGTCAACATGCTGCGCTCGCCGCCCATGAAAATCACTTCCACCGGCATGCCTGGGCGCAGCTGGCGCTGGCCCAGGATCTTCAATCCCTCGTCCGAGACTTTTACCCGGGCAAGGTAGTAGCTGACGTTGGTATGGGGGTCGACCAGCAGGTCGCCGGACACCGATTCCACATTGCCCTGCACGACCAGCTGCGGCGTGTTGGCAAAGGAGGAAAAGCGTGCGTCCACGGGCATGCCCATATGAACGCGGTCGATCAGATGCGGGGGCACCTGGGCTTCGAGCATCAGGGGCGCGCCCTTGGGAACGATGTCCATGAGCTTTTGCCCGGACTGGATCACGCCGCCGATGGTCTGGGTCATCAGCCCCACCACCTGGCCCTGTGCGGGCGAGCGGATCTCCATGCGTGCGAGCTCGGCCTTGACCGCGTGGTACTTTTCATTGTCGACCAGCACCTGGCGACCGACTTCGGCCAGCTGGGTCTCGATTTCCTTCTGGTCTTCCTGCCGGCGCGAAATCATGCGCTGGCGAAACTCCGCAATGGCGCTGCGCGCGCGCAGCATGTTGCCCTGCATGTCGGCCATCGAGGTGTTGATGTCGGCGACCGAACGCTGCAGTTCGAGCTGGCGATTGCGCGGCGCATAGCCTTCCTTGACCAGTTCGCGCAGGTGCCCCAGCTCCTCATTGAGCATGTCGGCCTGGCTCTTGCGGCTGGCCAACATGCCTGTATAGGACTGCAGCATGCCTTCCTGGCCGCGGATGTTTTCCTCGATCGACTGCAGGTCCGAGCGCAGCAGATTGCGCCGCGTGTGGAACAGCTGCTCCTGGTTCAGGATCTGTTGCTGGATCAGCGGGTCGTTCGATGCGACCTTCAAATCCTCGGCCCAGGTGATGGTGGGCTTGCCGGTCTTCTCGGCCACCAGCCGTCCCTGCATGGCCAGCAGGCCCAGGTAGCTCTGGCGGGCCGACTCGTAGTTGGCGCGGGCCACCGCGGAGTCGAGCTGCACCAGCAACTGGCCTTCGGTCACTTCGTCGCCTTCGCGCACCAGCACCTTCTGGATGATGCCGCCGTTCAGATGCTGCACGGTGTTGCGCTTGTTATCGAGCGCGACCATGCCGGTGCTGGGCACGCCTTCGTCCAGGGGCGCGAGTGCCGCCCACAGCAAAAAGCCGCCAAACCCCAGTGCCAGTGCCCACAGGCCCCAGCGCCCCGAGCGGCCCAGATCGCTGGTGTCCGCTCCCGCCGGCGGCGAAGTCGTCAGTGCGCCACCGGACAGTTTGGCCAATGGATTCTTGTTAGCGTCGGAAGGCAAAGATTTATTCATGTCGGAACTCATCGGAAATAAGGGGTGCGCAATGCAGCGCGATGGAGCGCCAGGAAGCGGTTCATGATCAAGCCACGGGCAGCGGCACCTGCTGCGTCTCGCGCAGCGCCGCCATCACCGCATCGCGCGGGCCATTGGCCTGCAGCTCGCCGTTCTTCAGGATCACCACGCGGTCGGCGGCGGCGAGAATGCCCGGGCGGTGCGTCACCAGCACCACGGTGCTGCCCTGGCCCTTGAGAATCTGTACCGCCTGCACCAGCGCGGCTTCGCCCACGTCGTCCAGGTTGGCATTGGGCTCGTCGAGCACCACCAGCCTGGGCTTGCCGTAGAGGGCGCGCGCCAGGCCGATGCGCTGGCGTTGTCCGCCCGACAGCAAGCCACCGGCCTCGCCGATGGAAGTGTCATAGCCCTTGGGAAAACGCAGGATCATGTCGTGCAAGCCGGCGCTGCGCGCGGCTTCGATGACCTGGGTCGAATCCACCTCGCCAAAGCGCGCGATGTTCTCGGCAATCGATCCCTCGAACAGCTCGATGTCCTGGGGCAGATAGCCCAGGTGCGGGCCCAGTTCGTCGCGGCTCCAGCCGGCAATGGGGCGCTCGTCGAGCAGCGCTTCGCCGCTCATGTGGGGCCAGATGCCGATCATGCAGCGCGCCAGCGTGGATTTGCCCGAACCGGAGGGCCCGAGCACGACCACGACGGAACCCTGGGGCACTTCGAGGCTGATGTTCTTCAGGATGGGCTGTGCCCGTCCAGGCGCCACGGCAACCAGGTTGCGCAGCGACAGCGCGCCCGTCGGCGGCATGCGGGTCAACGCTTCATCGCGCTCGGGATGCGCCTCGAGCAAGGCCTCCAGGCGCCTGAACGCGGCGCGTGATGTCACGAAACCGCGCCAGGTGCCCACCAGCATGTCGATGGGGGTCAGCGTGCGCGTCATCAGGATATTGGCGGCGATCATCGCGCCGGCGGACAGCTGGCCGTCGATCACCAGCAGGGCGCCCGCGCCCAGCGCCAGCGACTGCTGCGAATAGCGCAGGAACTTGCTCCACGCCATGATCTTGTGGGTCAACGCCTGCGAGCTGCCCTGCAGCGCGATCACGTTGCGGTGCCGGGTCTGCCAGACGCGGCCCAGGTTGTGCACCATGCCCATGGGCTCGAGCGTCTCCAGTTGCTGCAGCTTGCCCTGCAGGCTCTGCGATTCCTCGGACACCGCGGCCTGCGCGCGCTCGGCCGGTGCCACGGTCTTGCGGTGGCCAAACCACACCAGTGCCAGCTGCACCGCGGCAAAGACCAGGGCCAGATATCCCAGCACCGGGTGCAGCAGGAACACCACCGTCAGGTAGACCAGCGACCAGGGTGCGTCAAGCAGCGCGAACATGCCGTTGCCGGTCAGGAACTGGCGCACCTGCACCAGGTCGCCAAAGGCCTTGGCCGTGCCCGAGCCCAGCTGCTTGAGATTGACCTCGAAACTCGCATTGAAGACCCGGGTGCTCAGCGCCTCGTCAAGCCGCAAGCCCGCCCGCACCAGCACGCGCGATCGCATCCACTCGGAAAACGCGCCCACCAGGAACAGGAACAGCGTGATCAGCGAAACCACGAGCAGGGTCAGCTCGCTGCGGCTGAGCATCACGCGGTCGAAAACCTGCAGCATATACAGCGTCGGCGCCAGCAGCAGCACGTTGGCCACCATGCTGAACACCGCCACCACATAGAACTCTCGGCGAAATGCCCATAGCGCCCGCGTCAACTCGCTGCGCCCGAAAAAACCGGAAGTCTTCATTGTTGGACTCGTCTTGTTTGTTTGGCTGATCACACTCACGCCGCCACCGGTCCCGTGGGCACGGGCATCTGCGCCTGGCGGGCGTTTTGCTTGAGCGCCGCCAGCACTTCATCGCGCGGACCGAACGCCTGCTGCTGCCCGTCGCGCAACACCAGCAGCTTGTTGGTGACATTCAGCACACTGGTGCGGTGCGTGATCACCACCACCGTGGTGCCGCGCGCGCTGGCCTGCTTGATGGCCTGGGACAAGGCGGCATCGCCTTCATCGTCCAGGCTCGAGTTGGGCTCGTCCAGAACCACATAGACCGGGTCGCCATAGAAAGCCCGGGCCAGGCCCACGCGCTGGCGCTGGCCTCCCGACAGGCGTACGCCGCCGGGCCCGACCAAGGTCTCGTAGCCCTGCGGCAGCAGGCTGATCAGCTCGTGCAGGCCCACGGCGCGGGCCGCGGTTTCGACCTTGGCCATGTCGACCACGCCGAAACGCGCGATGTTCTCGGCCATCGTGCCTTCGAACAAAGCCACGCCTTGTGGCAGATAGCCCATGTGCGGCCCCAGCTCCTGCTTGTTCCAGGCCTGCACGTCCGCGCCATCGAGGCGGACCTTGCCCACCGAGGCGGGCCACAGGCCCACCAGCAACCGGGCAAACGTCGTCTTGCCCGAGGCGGAAGGGCCCACCACCGCCAGCACATCGCCCGGCTGCAGCGCCAGCGAGATGCCGCGCAGGATGTGGCCGGGAGTGCCCGGGGCGCCGGCCATCAGCTGCTCCACCTGCAGGCGGCCCTGTGGTGGGGGCAGCGACATGGCGGCTGCGTCATTGGGCACCGCAGCCAGCAGCGCCTCGAGGCGGTTCCAGGAATCGCGCACATTGACCACCGACTGCCACTGGGCGATCACCTGCACCAGCGGCGCGAGCATGCGTCCGCCGAGAATCGAGGCCACGACCATCATGCCGCCGCCGCCGTTCAACTGGTCGTGCAGCAGCAGCCAGCAGGCCAGGCCCAGCAGCAGGGAGCTCAATACGTTCTGCACCAGCTTGCTCAGTGCCTGAAAACCACCGGCGCTGTCCGAAGCCACGGCCTGCAGCTGCAGGAATTTGCGCTGCTTGGCGATCCAGCGGCGGTGGGTGTTCTTGAGCATGCCCATCGATTCGAGCACTTCCGCATTGTTCAGCGTGCCATCCGCATAGCGCTGCGCTTCCATGGATTCACGGCTGGCCGCCATCAGCGGCGGCTTGGTGCGCCGTTCGTTGAACCAGGTGATTCCCATCTGCAGCAGGCCGAACACCACCGCGGTCCAGCCCAGCACCGGGCTGATCAGGAACAGCAGCACCATCATGACCAGCGCGATCGGGGCTTCCATGATGGCCAGCAAGGCGGGCGAATACAGGAATTCGCAGACCCGCTTGAAATCCGCCAGCGTCTGCACCTGGCCACCCGGCACCCGGCGCACATTGGCTTCGAACATCGCCTTGAAGATGCGCATGTGCATCTTCCTGTCCAGCGCCTCGGCGGCGCCGCGCATGATTTCGCTGCGCGCCCATTCCAGCACTTCCATCAGCAGGAAAGCGCCCAGCACCAGCACCGTGAGCCAGAGCAGCGTCTCATGGTTGCGGCTGTTGACCACCCGTCCATAGACCTCGAGCATGTAGCCCGAGGGCGCGAGCACCAGCAGGCTGGCAAACACGCTGAACCATGCGGAACGCACGAAGAAAGGACGCAAGGCGGTCAACGCCGTGCGCAATTCGGAAGGAACCTGGCTGGATTTCATAAGGCCTCGTCAACCATCACATATTCGGGAAGCTCGCCAGGTTCTGGCAGCTCCAACACTCCACCGGGAACCGTGGCAGGCGCAGCCTTGGCCTGGTCCACCAGTGAGAAAGACAACACAAACGTGCCGTCGGCCTGACGCGAAAGCACGACCTCGTGCAGCTTTTGCGTTTGAAAGCGTTCCTCGATCTCGCTGGCGATCGACAGCTGGAAACGCATGCGCCCATCCAGGGTGAACATCGACAGCGTTCCGTTCTTCAGGCTCAGCGTATGGCGGTCGAAATACACGGGACAGCTGTCGGCGAAACGCAGCAGGGGCAGCGGCTTGTCGCCCAGTTTGTCCAGGTGCAAAGGACTTCCCGGGTGCTGGAACACCATGCGGCAGGTGCGCGACACCGAGTAGATGGCGTTGCACACCATCTGCGAGCCCATGCTGGGAAACTGCTCGCGCAACTGGCGGTAAGCCAGGTGGTGCAGCGCCACGCGGTTCCATACCCGCGTGGCCTGCACCATCGGCGCCAATGCGTTGCACAACTGGGCAAAACCCAGCTGCAAAGCCTGCAGGCGCGCAAGCTGGTCTGGCGCGGCTTGCAGAGGACCACGGATCAAGAAATGCATACAGCTGTGGAGTATACGGAGATCTCCTATATGAAGTTCATATAGGAGAAAAAAACGACAGTTTCCGGGCGCCGTGAGGTGGCTCCAGAACCAGCCGTTCAGGGTCTGGGCCTGGGGACCCAACGCACACGCATGCCAGCCAAGGGCGGGCATTCATTGCGGGCTGTCACCGCCGGTGCCGGCGCGTCGGGGTGCGCTGCCGCTGAAAAAACGTTTCTTATACCGCCGCCGGGCGTGCGACTGGTTTCAGCCGCCGCAGCGCCGGCCCCTCGACGAATTTCCAGGACAGGATGGCGACGGGCAGCGTGATCGCGAGACTGATGGTGAACAGCATGGAGACGGAAATGTCGTTCTTCGACCAGTGAACCACCAGTTGTTGAATGGGGAATGCGTAAATATAGATGCCGTAGGAGAAGTCTCCGTGGCGGGTGATCTGGTCAAGAAACGGAGTTTGCTTGCTGGCAAGATAAAGGATTATGTAGGGCAGCAGCAAGGCGTAGAGGTAAAGCGCGGGCGGCGTGAATTTGGTCGTGAAAATGATGGCCAGGAACAGCAGGGCAATCGCGCCGTGGTAGCGGATCCTGTTGCGGTGAAAATACAGCGCGGCGCCCATGAAAAATGAGGCTGCAAGCCTCAGCGCCACGGAAAGCTCCGCTGCGCCGAGAACGATATGGGGGCCGCCCAGATCGGAATTTCGCACCGCAAGAACACCCAGGATGCACAGGCCTGCGGCAATCGTGGAGCATGAGGCCCCCAGCATTCCGGCCACGCCCATGACCAGGATGACGGCATACATGAAAACCTCGATGGGCAGTGTCCACAGTGAGCCATTGACGGCATGTGGAAAGAGGTTTTCTGCAAATACCAGCGGTAAGTTGTATTGAATGTCGAGCGCGATATTGCGCAGGTACGCGATGGTCTGCTCGTGGGCGATGTAGTCGAGAAAATCGAGGGGAGTGAGGAACGCGCCCAGGATGATCGAGAAGATGATCGAGAAGAACAACGCCGGGAAAATGCGTATGCATCTTTTCCAGACGTAGTCGAGAACGCCCTGGCTGCGGATATAGGAGGCCGCAATCAGATAGCCGCTGATGACAAAGAAGGTGCACAGCGCGATATCGCCGCCGGTGTGCCCGAAGGTCCAGAGAAAAGGCTCTTCTATTGCCCGCCCGGCCAGCGGGTAGGCGTGGCTGAACAAAACCAGGATGGCGGCAATCAGGCGAATGAGATCGAGATTGCGGTTGCGCGCCGGCAGCGGAGTGGACATGGAAGTGATTCGAGGGGACGGGTGCTGTTGGCGCGCTCGCAGTGGATCCGCGGCCGGCGTTCGAGCCGCGCTTATTGGCTCATGGATACCAGCACCAGCACCACCAGCAGCGCAAGGATCACCGCCAGCGTGATCTTGATCCAGCTATAGGGCTGCTCGCCCGCGATCTGTCCGGTGTGGCCGTTGGCCACGATCTGGTAGGTCTTGCGGCCGTAGGTGTAGCCCACGAGCCAGACCGGCATCAGCGTGTGCTTGAAGGTGCGGCCCTGGTAGCGGCTTTGCACGCGCAGATTGCGCTGGGTGTCGCCCGGCACCTCGCGCGAACACAGCTGCCGCACGGCTTCGTCCATCTCCTGCTGGTTCAACTGCGCGGCCTGGCCCAGGTCGACCTGGTAGCGTTCCACGGTCCAGCCGCGCACGAATTCGGGCGTATAGGGCTTGAGGTCGGTGGTGGTCGGGAAGGGCTCGATCTTGCGCATCAGCGCCGCATGCACGCCGACGGTGCCTGGCACCAGGGAATCGTCGAAGAAATGCGCGAGCTGGCCCGCGGCCGGCTCCCAGCGCGTGTGCTGGACCTGCCGGGTCTGGGTATTGCCGTTGGCGTCGCGGTAGGTTTCGGTGGTGTAGTAGTGGAAGCCGGCTTCGGCCTGCCACGCGGCCTGCACCTGGGCGTCAAAGGTCCAGTAGGGCAGGTACAGGCCCTTGAGGGTGTCGGTCAGCGCGGCGTTCTTGAGCTTGTTGGGGGCGAACCAGCGCGAGCCATACCACTTGCGGATGGCATCGCGCACCTGGCCTTCGCTGATCTTGAACGGCAGGATGCTTTGCGGCGTGATCGCGTCGTTGCGCTCCTCGTGCGCGACGATGGCCGGCGAGCCGCAGAAATCGCAGCGCTGGGCCGCGCGGCCGTCGACGAACACCGAGATCGCGCGGCAGTTCTGGCATTGCACTTCGTGGCGCTGCGCGCCCCAGCCGCGGCCTTGGGGCGGCGCCTGCAGCGCGGCGGCGAGGTCCTGCTCGACCACGGCGCTGCCCAGTTCTTCACGCTGCGCGTCGCTCCACGGCACCTGGGTGCCGCAGTACGGGCACTGCAGCGACTGGGCCGTGGGGCTCCACTCGAGGTTGGCGCCGCACTCAGGGCAAGGGTGTTTGCCCACCAATGCGGGCCGGGGCGCCTCGGGCAGCGCCGAGTAGCCGGCATCGGGGGAGCGGGAAGGTTCTGGGGTCACGGCCAAGCCACCTTGGCGCCGCGATGGCGCCGGTCAATGTGCAGGAAGGCGGCTGGGCTCAGCCGCGCAGGAATTCGTCGAGTGCGCTTTGCGCAACGCGCCAGCTGCTGCCGATCTTGCGCCCCTTGAGGTGGCCCGCTTCGAGCTCGGCCAGCACATCGTCCAGGGCCACGCCCAGCTGCTGCGCGGCCTGCTCGGGCGTGAGCACCTGCAGCGCGGCGGGGGCGGCCGCAGGGGCCGGCGCATGGGCGGCCTGGGCCGCCGCGGGCGAGAACGCGTCCGGTGCCGGGGACGTGGCCACGCCGGCCGCGCCGGCCGGCGCTGACTGCATGCTGCGCATCATTTCCTGCGCCATGCCAAAGCCCATCGCCATGGTGGCGGGCATGGTGGCCGCGGCAGCGCCTTCGCCGCCGGCCCCCATTGCCTGGCCCATCTGGTACTTGACGTAATCGTTGAGGTTGCCAATGGCCCCCATGCTCGAGCGCTTGTCGATAGCCTGCTCGACTTCGGGCGGCACCGAGACGTTCTCGAGAATGAAGCTGCTGATCTCGAGGCCATACTTCTCGCGCATGGCCGGGTTGATCAGCAGCAGCAGCGCCTCGCCCAGGTCGCTGTAGCGCGTGGCGACGTCGAGCACCGGAATCTGCGCCTTGGCCAGCGCTTCGGTGAACACGCTGATGATGCGCGAGCGCATGGTGTCGGCGAATTCATCGAGGCGGAAATTCTGGTCGGTGCCGGCGACCTCCTTGAGGAACTTGGGCGCTTCGACAATGCGGAAGTCATAGGAGCCGAAGGCGCGGATGCGCACGACGCCGAAGTCCTTGTCGCGCATCATCACCGGGTTGGCCGTGCCCCATTTGTTGCCGGTGAACAGCCGCGTGTTGAGGTAGTAGACGTCGCACTTGAACGGCGACTGGAAACCGTACTTCCAGCCCTGCAGCGTCGACAAAATGGGCACGTTCTGCGTGCTCAGCGTGTGCCGGCCGGGCTGGAACAGGTCGGCGAACTGGCCCTCGGAGACAAACTGCACCTGCTGCGACTCGCGCACGATCAGCTGCGCACCGTTCTTGATTTCCTTGTCCTCGTCGGGCCAACGGTAAGACAGCGTGTCGCGCGAATCATCGGTCCATTCGATGATTTCGATCAGTTGCTTGGTGATGATGTTCAGCAGACTCATGGATCGCCCTGGAGTGGAAACGTGCGGTCCATTGTAGGGGGCGCTTCGGCGTGCGCGCCAGGGCCGGCGCGTGTTTTGGCCGCCCGGCGCGCATGCCCATGGCGGGCGGTGCGCGCGGCCTGCCCGGGCGACGGCATAAAATCATGCTTTACGCGCATCGCGCGCGCACTCATCGAAGCGCAGGACGGCCTGCCGCAAGCTCAAAAAGTCATGCTGACATTCCAACAAATCATTCTGAAATTGCAGTCGTACTGGGACGCCCAGGGCTGCGCCCTGTTGCAGCCCTATGACATGGAAGTGGGCGCAGGCACCTCGCACACTGCGACCTTCCTGCGCGCCCTGGGCCCCGAGCCCTGGAAGGCGGCCTATGTCCAGCCCAGCCGCCGCCCCAAGGACGGCCGCTTTGGCGAGAACCCGAACCGCCTGCAGCACTACTACCAGTTCCAGGTCGTGCTCAAGCCCGCGCCCGACAACATTCTCGAGCTCTACCTGGGCTCGCTCGAAGCCCTGGGTTTCGATCTGAAGCAAAACGACATCCGCTTTGTCGAGGACGACTGGGAAAACCCGACGCTCGGCGCCTGGGGCCTGGGCTGGGAAGTCTGGCTCAACGGCATGGAGGTGACGCAGTTCACGTACTTCCAGCAGGTCGGCGGCATTGACTGCAAGCCCGCGACCGGCGAGATCACCTACGGCCTCGAGCGCCTGGCGATGTACCTGCAGGGCGTGGACAACGTCTACAACCTGCAGTGGACCGACACGCTGACCTATGGCGATGTCTTCCACCAGAACGAGGTCGAACAGTCGACCTACAACTTCGAGCACGCCGACGCCGACTTCCTGTTCACGGCCTTTGCCGCGCATGAGAAGCAGGCCCAGCACCTGATCACCCAGTCGCTGTCGCTGCCAGCTTACGAGCAGGTGCTCAAGGCCGCGCACAGCTTCAACCTGCTGGATGCGCGCGGCGCCATCTCGGTGACCGAGCGCGCGGCCTATATCGGCCGCATCCGCAACCTGGCGCGCACCGTTGCCAAGGCCTACCTCGACAGCCGCGCGCGCCTGGGCTTCCCGATGGCGCCCAGGGCCTGGGCCGAGGAAGTGCTGGCCGATCTGGCCAAGGCCGAGCAATCCGCCGCCAAGAAGGCCGCCTGAGCCGCTGCGACAGAGACAACACCATGAACCACTCGAATCTTCTCGTTGAACTGTTCGTTGAAGAACTGCCCCCCAAGGTCCTGCAAAAGCTCGGCGACGCTTTCGCCGGCGTGCTGTTCGATCAGCTCGCGGCCCAGGGCCTGACCAGCGCCAATTCGCGCCTGACGGCCTATGCCTCGCCGCGCCGCCTGGCTGCGCACATCACCGAAGTGGCGCCCCATGCCGCCGACAAGGCCGTGTCGCAAAAGCTCATGCCCGCCACCGTGGGCCTGACGGCCGACGGCCAGGCCACGCCCGCGCTGCTCAAGAAGCTCGCGGCCCTGGGCGCCGACGCCTCGGCCGTCGCCGGCTTGCAGCGCGTGCATGACGGCAAGGCCGATGTGCTGTACTTCGAGAGCACGGCGCGCGGCGCGCAGCTCGCCGATGGCCTGCAAAAGGCACTCGACGAAGCCATCGCCAAGCTGCCGATCCCCAAGGTGATGCGCTATCAGCTGCAAGACGGCTGGACCAGCGTGCACTTCGTGCGCCCGGCCCATGGCCTGGTCGCGCTGCACGGCACGCAGGTGCTGGTCGGCGTCAAGGCGCTGGGCCTGACGGCCGGCTCCGCCACCCATGGCCACCGCTTCGAAGCATCCGTGGATCCGGTGGTCATCGAAAGCGCCGACAGCTATGCCCAGCAACTGGCCGAGCAGGGCGCGGTCATTGCCAGCTTTGCCGAACGCCGCGCCGAGATCGCGCGCCAGCTGCAGGCCGCGGCCGAACTCGTCGGTGGTGGCGTGCGCCCCATCGAGGATGAAGCGCTGCTGGACGAAGTCACGGCGCTGGTCGAGCGTCCGCATGTGCTGATCTGCGAGTTCGAAAAGGAATTCCTCGGCGTGCCGCAGGAATGCCTGATCCTGACGATGAAGGCCAACCAGAAGTACTTCCCGCTGCTGGCGGCCGACGGCAAGCTGACGCACCAGTTCCTGGTGGTGAGCAACATCCGCCCGGCCGATGCCAGCGCGGTGGTGGGCGGCAACGAGCGCGTCGTGCGCCCGCGCCTGGCCGATGCCAAGTTCTTCTTTGATCAAGACCGCAAGAAGACGTTGGCCTCGCGCGTCGAGGGCCTGGGCAAGGTGGTCTATCACAATAAGCTGGGCACGCAAGGCGAGCGCGTCGAGCGCGTGCGCGCCATCGCCAAGTCGATTGCGCAGCAGCTCGGCGACAGCGCCCTGGCGCGCCAGGCGGACCTGGCCGCGCAGCTGGCCAAGACCGATCTGGTGACCGACATGGTCGGCGAATTCCCTGAATTGCAAGGAACCATGGGCCGCTACTACGCGCTCAATGATGGCCTGGACCAGGCGGTGGCCGACGCGATCGAGGACCATTACAAGCCGCGCTTCGCGGGCGACGAACTGCCGCGCAACGACGTCGGCGTGGTCGTGGCGCTGGCCGACAAGCTGGAAACCCTGGTCGGCATGTTCGGCATCGGCAACCTGCCCACGGGCGACCGCGATCCGTTTGCGCTGCGCCGCCATGCGCTGGGCGTGGTGCGCATGCTGGTGGAAAAGGACCTGGCGCTGGACCTCGAAACCCTGCTGGTGAGCGCCACGCCCGCGTTTGGCGACAAGATCACCGACGCCACGCCGGCGCTGGTCGACTTCATCTATGACCGCCTGGCCGGGAACCTGCGCGAGCAGGGCTTCAGCGCCCAGCAGGTCGATGCCGTGCTGGCACTGCGCCCGCAGCGCCTGGCCGACGTGCAAAAGCGCCTGGAAGCGGTGCGCGCTTTTGCCGCGCTGCCCGAAGCCCCGGCGCTGGCCGCGGCCAACAAGCGCGTGGGCAATATCCTGAAGAAGGCCGAAACCGCCGTGCAGGCGCGCGTCGACGCAAGCCTGTTGCAGGAAGCTGCCGAACAGGAACTGAACCAGGCGCTGCAGACCACGGTGCCGCGCGCCGACGCCCAGTTCGCCGAAGGCGACTACACCGCCAGCCTGCAGACGCTGGCGGTGCTGCGCGCGCCGGTGGACGCGTTCTTCGACCAGGTCATGGTCAATGCCGACGACCCGGCGCTCAAGGCCAACCGCCTGGGCCTGCTGGCGACGCTGCACGAAGCCATGAACCGCGTGGCCGACCTGTCGCGCCTCGCGACCTGAGACGAGCGCCATGAAGCTCGCCATCCTCGACCGTGACGGCACGCTGGGCGCGGCGGGCCAGACGGGCGACGCCAGTTGGGCCGCGCTGCCCGGCGCGCTCGAAGCCGTGGCCCGCCTGAACCGCGCCGGCTGGCATGTGGTACTGGCCACCAACCAGCCGGGGCTGGCGCTGGGCGAGCTGGGCATGGCCGAGCTCAATGCGCTGCACGCCCACATGCACCGCGCGCTGGGCGTGGCCGGCGCGCGCATCGAGGCGGTGTTCTACTGTCCGCATGGGCCCGAGGAAGGGTGCGGCTGCCGCCAGCCCGCGCCCGGATTGCTGCAGCAGATTGGCGAGCGCTATGGCGCCGAGCCCCAGGAGACCTGGGTGATCGGCAACTGCGCCGCCCATCTGCAGGCCGGCGCGCATCTGGGCGCCCATCTGCATCTGGTGTGCGCGCAGACGGCGGCCGCGCTGCTGGCCGGCCAGCCGCTGCCGGAAGAATTTCCGCCGCAGGTGCGCGCGCATGCCAGCCTGGAGCAATTGGTCACCAGCCTGCTGCCCCAGGATGCCCTGCCGCTGGCCTGAAGGCCGCGCTCCGCCCTTTCATTGTTGGAACCGATTTCGCCATGCCCCTGATCCGCTCCGTGATTCACATGCTCTGGATGGGTGTGACCTGCATTCCCTACACGCTGGCCATTCTGGTGGTGCGGCTGTTTGGCGCCTCGGCGCGCACGCGCTACCGCATTGCGCGGGCCTGGCTCAAGCTGAGCGTGGACAGCGCCGGCTGGTTCATGGGCGTGCACTACCGGGTGCAGGGCATGGAGCATCTGCCCACGGACCCGCAGCAGGGCGTGGTGCTGCTGGTCAAGCACCAGTCGACCTACGAGACCTTCCTGATGCCGGCCCTCATGCCGCGACCGCTGGCCTATGTGTTCAAGAAGGAGCTGCTTCAGGTGCCATTCTTCGGCTGGTCCATCGGCAGCCTGGACATGATCCACATCAACCGCTCCGACGGCTCGCGCGCTTTCCACAAGGTCGTCGAGCAGGGCAAGCGGCTGCTGGCGCAGGGCACCTGGGTCATCATGTTTCCCGAGGGCACGCGCGTGCCGCGCGGTGAGAAGGGCGTCTACAAGTCGGGCGCGACGCGCCTGGCCATCATGGCCGGCGTGCCGGTGGTGCCCGTGGCCGTGACCTCGGCCAAATGCTGGCCGCGCAAGGCCTTCATCAAGCGCCCCGGCACGGTGGATGTGAGCGTCGGCCCGCAGATCCCGACCGAGGGCCGTAAGCACGACGAGCTGATGCTCGAAGTCGAAGCCTGGATCGAGCGCGAAATGCAGCGCCTCGATCCCGAGGCTTACGCGCGCTGAGCTGCCGATGGCCGGCGTGCTGCAGCGTGCGTGGGACTGGCTGGCGCCGCCCGAAGTGCCGCTGGTAGGCGGCCAACTGGTCAAGCGCCAGCGCCGCGGCTCGGCGGTTCCGGCAGACCCGGTGCCAGCGCCCGTTGTTGCTCCCATAGCGCTGCTGCTCGAGCCGCCGCGTGCGCCGGTGGTACCTGCGGCCTTCATCCATCCCCTGGCCAACCAGCAATTGCTGCTCTCGGGCATTCCGGTGAGCTACAGGCTCGAACGCAGCCGCCGGCGCAGCATCGGCATGACGGTGCGCGTTGAGGGCCTGCAGGTGCGCGCGCCGCTGGGCACCAGCCTGGGCGCGGTGCAGCAGGTGCTGCAGGACAAGGCCGACTGGATCCTGCGCAAGCTGGCCGAGCAGCGCCAGCGCGGGCTGGAAGTGCAGGGAGCGCGCCTGCAGTGGGGGGCGCAGACCGCGCTGCAGCATCTGGGCGGATCGCTGGTGCTGGAGTTGGCCGCCCCGTTGCCGGCGCGCATGGCGGCGCGGCTGCAGCCCGGTGGCGTGCTGCAGCTGGCGCTGGCCGCCGATGCGCCGGCCGAGCAGATCCGCCGCCGCGTGCATGCCTGGTGGCTGGAGGCGGCGCGCAGCCATTTCACCGCGCGCCTTGCGCATTTCGCGCCCCAGCTGGGCGTGCAGTGGCGCAGCCTGCGCCTGTCGAGCGCGCGCACGCGCTGGGGCAGCGCGCGCAGCGACGGTGCGATCCGGCTCAATTGGCGGCTGCTGCATTACGCGCCAGAAATCATCGATTACGTCGTGGTGCACGAACTGTCCCATCTGCGGCACATGGACCACAGTCCGCGCTTCTGGGCAACGGTGGCAAGCGTGCTGCCCGACTACCGGGCGCTGCGCCAGCGCCTGCGCGACCAGGCCGCGCCTTCCTGGGGCGATGGCGATGACTGAAAACCCGCGCCCCATGGCGGGGCGGCACGGCTTCTGCGAGACTGTGCTCCATGACTGATTCAAAGACTCCCGATTCCCTGATCACGGGCGCCGTGCGCCCTGCCCAGGGTTATGCCGGCGATCTGCCCGCGCCGCTGGCCTGGCAATGGGTGCAGCAGGGCCAGGCGGTGCTGGTCGACGTGCGCACCGATGCCGAACGCGAATGGGTCGGGCGCGTACCGGGCGCGGCGGCCGTCGCCTGGAAGCAGTGGCCGGGCATGGTGGTCAACGCCGATTTCGACGCGCAGCTGCGTGCCGCGGTGCCCGAGGGCATGAAGGTCGTCTTGCTGTGCCGCAGCGGCGTGCGCTCGGTGGCGGCGGCGCAGCGTGCGGCGGCGCTGGGCCTGGAGGCCTACAACATCCTGGAAGGTTTCGAGGGCGATGCCGACGGGCATGGCCAGAGGGGCCAGCTCGGCGGCTGGCGCCATGCGGGCCTGCCGTGGCGACAGTGAATGACGAACCATGAAAAACGGGCCCTGAGGCCCGTTTTTCATGGTTCGCTGGAACTTGTTGCGTTTTGCCGCCGGGCCGCCCCAAGAAAAAACAGGATGGGGGGCCTCGCCCCCCAGGCGGCTACGGCGTTGCCGAGCAAGCGGGGGGGCCTGATTTATTGCGCGGGGATGCGCAGCTTCTGGCCTGGGTAGATCTTGTCGGGATGCGTGAGCATCGGCTTGTTGGCTTCGAAGATCACCGGGTACTTGTTGGCGTCGTCATAGTATTTCTTGGCGATGGCCGACAGCGTGTCGCCGCGCACCACATCGTGGTACTGGGCTTCGGGTTCGGGGTTGGTGACAGTCATCTGATTGTCGACCGAGGTCACGCTGGAGACATTGCCGGCGCACAGCGTGATCTTTTCCTTGGCGGATTGCGTGGGGGCGTCGCCTGTGACGGTGACCTTGCCCTGCGCGCCGTCAAACGTCACCTTGACGTTGATGGCACCGAGCTTCTGGGTGGCGATATAGGCTTCAATGGCGCTGGCGGCCTTGAGGTTCAGGTCCTGGGGCGATGCGCCGGGGGCCGCGCCCGCGGGCTGCGCTGCCTGGGCGTCCTTGCCGCCAAACAGTTTCTCGCCGGCTTCCTTGATGAAATTGAATAGACCCATGGGATGACTCCTGTGAAAAGCAAAGAGCCTTCACTCTAGCCGCGGTTCCTGCGCCGGCACGTCGGATAACCACCTGTCCGTATATTCCGCGCCGTCGCAATATATGCCCGCAGGCGACGTGGAAACCCGGATAATCCGCCGATGACATTTCTGGCCATCGACGTAGGCAACACCCGTCTCAAATGGGCGCTGTACGACGCGGCGCAACCTGGCGCCACCCTGCTGGCGCATGGCGCCGAATTCCTCGAGCACATCGATCAACTGGCGGAAACCGGCTGGACGGGCCTGCCCGCGCCCGACCGCATGCTGGGCTGCGTGGTCGCGGGCGATGCCGTCATGCGCCGGGTGCAGCAGCAGATCGAGCAGATGGCGCACTGGGACGTCGCGGCGCAGTGGGTCGTGCCTTCGGTGGGCGAAGCCGGCGTCACCAACGGCTACGACCACCCCACGCGCCTGGGCGCCGACCGCTGGGTGGCAATGATCGGCGCACGCCACCATGTGCTGAGCCAGGGCAAGCCAAGGCCGCTGGTCGTGGTCATGGTCGGCACCGCGGTAACCGTCGATGCGCTGGACGCCAGCGGCCATTTTCTGGGCGGCCTGATCCTGCCCGGCCACGGCATCATGCTGCGCGCGCTGGAAACCGGCACCGCCGGCCTGCATGTGCCGACGGGCGAAGTCACGCTGTTCCCCACGAACACCAGTGACGCGCTGACCAGCGGCGGTACCTATGCCATTGCCGGAGCTGTCGAGCGCATCTATCAGCATCTCGATGCACGCTGCGGCGCGGCGCCCGCCTGCATCATGGCCGGTGGCGCGGGCTGGAAAATGGCACCCAGCATGACGCGGCCGTTCGAGCTGATCGACAACCTGATCTTCGATGGTCTGCTGGTGATTGCCGCACAGCGCTGGAAGGCGTGAGAGCTTCACCGGTCCACGGCGAGGATTGGCGCCGGGGCCGGAATTCATCGCGCTGCTGGGATTGCCGCTGGTGACCTGCCTTGGTGCACGTGCCGGGGCGTCAATGAGATAATTGAAGGCTTCGCCGAGAGGCATATACATACCCACCCATGATTCTGATCACAGGCGGCGCAGGCTTTATCGGAGCCAATTTCGTACTCGACTGGCTTTCGGTGCATGACGAGCCCGTCGTCAACCTCGACAAACTGACCTATGCGGGCAACGTGCACAACCTGGCCAGCCTGCAGGGCGATGCGCGCCATGTATTCGTGCAAGGCGATATCGGCGACAGTGCCTTGCTGGCCGAATTATTGCAAAAGCACCAGCCGCGCGCCGTGATCAACTTCGCGGCGGAAAGTCATGTGGACCGCTCCATCCATGGCCCGGAAGATTTCATCCAGACCAATATCGTTGGCAGTTTTCGCCTGCTGGAGTCGGTGCGCGCCTATTGGAGTGCTCTGGAGGCCGAGTCCAAGGCGGCATTTCGCTTTGTGCATGTCTCCACGGACGAGGTCTATGGCAGTCTGGCGCCCGACGCACCGGCGTTTACCGAAACGCACAACTACGAGCCCAACAGCCCGTATTCCGCGAGCAAGGCCGCGAGCGACCATCTGGTGCGTGCCTGGCATCATACCTACGGACTGCCGGTGCTGACCACCAATTGCAGCAACAACTACGGGCCGCTGCACTTCCCGGAAAAGCTCATTCCCCTGATGATCGTCAATGCCCTGGCCGGCAAGCCTCTGCCCATCTATGGCGACGGCATGCAGGTCCGCGACTGGCTGTACGTCAAGGACCACTGCAGCGCCATCCGCCGCGTGCTCGAGTCGGGCCGGCTGGGTGAGACCTACAACGTGGGTGGATGGAACGAAAAGCCCAACGTCGCCATCGTTGACACGGTGTGTGCCTTGCTCGACGAGCTGCGCCCGCGTGCCGATGGCCGCTCGTACCGCGAGCAGATCAGCTATGTCAAGGACCGGCCCGGCCACGACCGACGCTACGCCATCGATGCGCGCAAGCTCGAGCGCGAGCTGGGCTGGACACCGGCCGAGACCTTTGAAACCGGCATCCGCAAGACCGTGCAGTGGTACCTCGCGAATCCCGAGTGGGTCGCGCAGGTGCAAAGTGGTTCCTACCGGGAGTGGGTGCAGACCCAATACGCCAGCGCATGAAAATCGTTCTTCTGGGCCCCACGGGGCAGGTTGGCTGGGAGCTGCAGCGCAGTCTGGCCGTGCTCGGTGAAGTCATTCCCTTGAGCCGCCAGCGCACGCCCGGGGTCGATTTCGCCGATCCCGACAGCGTGGCGCGCAGCGTGCGCGCCTTGCGCCCCGACGTGATCGTCAACGCCGCCGCGCATACCGCCGTCGACAAGGCCGAGTCCGAGCCGGAGCTCGCTCGCCTGCTCAATGCGACCACGCCCGCGCTGCTGGCACGCGAAGCCAGCGCCCTCGATGCCCTGCTGGTGCACTACAGCACCGACTATGTGTTCGATGGCAGCGGCAGCGCGGCCCGCACGGAAGACGCCGCCACGGCGCCGCTGTCGGTCTACGGCCGCACCAAGCTCGAAGGCGAACAGGCGATTGCGGCGTCCGGTTGCCGTCATCTGATATTTCGCACCAGCTGGGTCTATGCGGCGCGCGGCGGAAATTTCGCCAAGACCATGCTGCGCCTGGCGCAGGAGCGCGAACGTCTCACCGTGATCGATGACCAGTGGGGAGCGCCCACGGGAGCAGACCTGATCGCCGATGTGACCGCCCACGCCATCCGGCATGTAGGTCATTCGCCGCAGGACCTGGGCCTGTACAATCTGGTGGCTTCGGGCCAGACCTGTTGGCATGCCTACGCCCGGTTCGTGATCGAGACCGCCCGTGGCCTGCGCCCGGAGTTGCCGCTACGCGTCAGCGAGATCGCACCCGTACCCACCAGTGCTTTTCCCACCCCGGCGCAGCGCCCACTGAACTCCCGGCTGGACACATCGCGCCTGCAGGCCCGCTTCGGCCTGCGACTGCCCGACTGGCAGCAAGGCGTGGTCCGCATGCTCGACGAAACTTTATAAAAAATCATGGCACAACGCAAGGGCATCATCCTGGCCGGCGGCTCGGGCACCCGCTTGCACCCGGCCACGCTGGCCATCAGCAAGCAACTGCTGCCGGTTTATGACAAACCAATGATCTATTACCCGCTGAGCACGCTGATGCTCGCGGGCATCCGTGAAATCCTGATCATCAGCACGCCCCAGGACACACCGCGTTTCGAGCAGTTGCTCGGCGACGGCAGCCAATGGGGCCTGCGCATCGAATACGCGGTGCAGCCCAGTCCGGACGGACTGGCCCAGGCGTTCCTCATCGGCGAGCAATTCCTCAATGGCGCGCCCAGCGCGCTGGTGCTCGGCGACATCATCTTCTATGGCCACGACTTCCAGCACCTGCTGGCGCGGGCCCAGGTGCGCGACGACGGCGCGAGTGTCTTTGCCTACCATGTGCAGGACCCCGAGCGTTACGGCGTCGCCGATTTCGACGCCTCGGGCAAAGTGCTGTCGCTCGAGGAAAAGCCCGCCGTGCCGAAGAGCAACTATGCGGTGACCGGGTTGTACTTCTATGACAGCCAGGTGGTTGAAATGGCCAAGCGCCTGAAGCCTTCGGCGCGTGGCGAGCTCGAGATCACCGACCTCAACCGGATGTACCTCGAACAAGGCCAGCTGCGGGTGGAAATCATGGGCCGTGGCTATGCCTGGCTCGATACCGGCACGCATGAAAGCCTGCTCGAAGCCGGCCAGTTCATCGCCACGCTGGAAAACCGCCAGGGCCTGAAGGTGGCCTGCCCCGAGGAACTCGCGTTCCGCCAGGGGTGGATCGATGCCAGGCAACTCGAAAGCCTGGGGCAGGCGATGGCAAAGAACGGCTATGGCCAGTACCTGCTGCGCCTGCTGAAAGAGAAGGTGAGTGCATGAAGGCAACTGCATTGGCGATCCCCGAAGTCGTTCTGTTCGAGCCCAGGGTGTTTGGCGACGCGCGCGGTTTTTTCTTCGAGAGCTTCAACCAGAAGCTGTTCGATGCCGCCACGGGTGGCAAATACGAGTTCGTGCAGGACAACCACAGCCGCAGCAGCAAAGGCGTGTTGCGCGGCCTGCACTACCAATTGCCGCCGCATGCGCAAGGCAAGCTGGTGCGGGTGGTGCAGGGAGCGGTATTTGATGTCGCCGTGGATGTGCGACGCAGCTCGCCCACGTTCGGGCAGTGGGTTGGCGCGGAACTCAGCGCGGAGAACCACAAGCAGCTGTGGGTACCGCCAGGTTTCGCCCATGGCTTCGTGGTGCTCAGCGACACGGCGGATTTTCTGTACAAGACCACCAACTATTACGCGCCTGAACACGAGCGGTGCATTGCCTGGAACGACCCGCAACTCGCGATCGAATGGCCGTTGAGCATCGAGCCCAGCCTGTCGGGCAAGGACGCATTGGCATCGCAGTGGGCGCACGCCGAGGTATTCGCATGAACGCCATGGCCGTGGCGCCCGGGATGCTTCGCGCTGCCAGCGGTCCTCGCTGCTGATCTGCGGGAGCGCGGGCCCATGGTGATGCCTCGGTATTTAAATAAGAACAGGGATGTTGCTGTGAATGAATTGATGAATAAAAAGGACGGGGAGGTGCCTTTCATTGATATTTGCTACGGTCTCTATCTTTTCGTGGATCGGCTTTATAAGGCATTGGTGCAGCGAGAGGCTGCGGATGTTTTGTTTTTCGCACGCGAAGGCCAGCTGCTGAAGGAAATGTTTGATTTTTATCAATCTTCATTGGTCGATAAGAAGAAAATAAAATCCCATTATCTCAAGGTTTCCCGTCGTTCGACGTTTTTGCTTTCACTGGGACCATTGCACCAGGAAGGATTCGATGTCTTGTTCCGGCAGTATCGTCGCATCTCGATACTGGATTTTCTGAAAAGTCTGGATCTGGTTGATTCCGCGGAATTGTTCGCGCGGGAATTGGGTGTGAGCCATGAGGCACTTGCCGAAGTAAGTTCGGACTTGCCGACCGACATGCGATTCCTGAAGCTGCTTCAGCTTCCAGTTTTTCGTGAGATCTATGAGAGCCAGCGCCTTGAGCGCAGCCTTGCGTTTTCGCACTATGTGAAAGAGCTGCTGGGCGTGCCGGATTTGCCCAGCAGCCTGCATGTGGTGGACGTCGGTTGGAAGGGCTCCATTCAAGACAATGTCTACCATTGGTTCGCCAAGGAAAAAGGCGCTGCTGCACGGGTCAATGGATACTATGTAGGGCTTATCGCGCCCGGGGCAAGCAACGCCGAAAACACCAAGCTCGGCTTGCTTTTTTCTTCCATCGAAGGGCGTACCCCTGGCTTTCAGGTCTTCAATGAGAACCGGTCGCTTTATGAGGTGATCCTGCATGCGGATCACGGGTCTGCGCGAAGGTACAGCTTTTCCGAAGCCGCCGGAGTCCGCGTGATCGAGGATGAAATTGCCGATGCGGCGATGATTCTTGAGCTTGTCCGACCTGTCTCGCTGGTGCTGATGGAGAAATTCAGGAAGCTTGTGATTGCCATGCAGGTGGCCAAGCTGTCAGATGATGATTTGCTGAAGTTGGCGGTCAATCGCCATGGTCGAATGGTTTTCAATCCGTCGAAAAAAGAAATTGAATGGATTTTTTCGGTATCCCATGTCGAGAATTTCGGAGTGTTCGAGGAATCCTGGTTTGGTGATGAAGAGAAACCAGTTTCCTTGTTGAGAAAAATGAAATTCACATGGAGTCTGATTATGCTCCGCCGACCATCGCAACTGGGGTTCTGGCCATGGTTGACCATTCGGCGAAATGCTCTACCTGGAATGGCTGCGGTTTATGAAATTGTGCGTCTGCGACAAAGCCGTGCAAAGCCCGCAAATGGGGCGGGATAAAGATGTATGAGTAATCCAAGAGTCTGCTTTCTGATTGGATCGATGGCAATAAGTGGCGGCACTTATGTAATTATCCAGCATGCAAATTATCTGCGCTTGAATGGTTTTGATGTAACACTCGCAGTGCAGGAGGCATTTTCCGCCGCAACGCTGGGGTGGCATGATCAGGCCAGTCAATTGCATTGCGTTCCCATCGAGCAGGCAAAGTCGCAAGAATTCGATCTGGTGGTCGCCACCTGGTGGAAAACCGCTTTTGAACTTGGCAATTTCAAGGCCAAACACTTTGCCTATTTCGTGCAGTCCATCGAGTCCAGGTTTTATCCAGAGAACGATGTTCCTTTGCGGGCCTTGGTGGATTCGACCTATAAGTTTCCCGTCCATTTCCTGACCGAGGCTGGATGGATCAAGGAATATCTGGCGGAGAAATTCGGAAAAACATCGGCGTTGGTGCGCAATGGCGTTCGAAAAGATGTCTACAAGACCACCGGCCCTGCCATTTCCGATCGTCCGGCAAAGCAACCAAGAGTCTTGATTGAAGGCCATTTTGGCGTCAAATTCAAGAATACGGCCTTGGCTTTGCGCCTGGCGCGCGAGGCGGGAGCGCGCGATATCTGGGTGCTGACAGGGTCGCCGGTGCGATGGGTGCCAGGCGCCACGCGCGTGTTCTCGCGCGTCCCCATGCTGGAAACTGCGGATATCTACCGGTCATGCGATATTTTGGTGAAACTCAGCACGGTGGAAGGAATGTTTGGCCCGCCATTGGAAATATTCCACTGTGGCGGCACCTCCATTGTTTATGACGTGACGGGGCACGATGAATACATCGTCGACGCGCAAAATGCAATGGTTGTCAAAAGAGGCGATGCGGATGGGGTCGTCGCTGCGCTGAAAACACTTTTGACGAACTCGGCAGAGCTTGAAAGGCTCAAGAAAGGGGCAATTCAGACAGCCCAGAGCTGGCCTTCATGGGAGGATTCGTCCGCTGAATTCCTGGTCTGGATCCAAGCGGTGCTTGGCGAGCAGTCGGGTGACGACGCGCAGGTGCTTCGCGACCTGTCTGCGCAAGCCTTTGCAGAGTATGTCCGTGAAGAGCAGGAGCATCTCAGAAAAAATCCTGGAATCGTTCGACGCCACAAAATCAGCGCTCTTGCCGCAAAATTTCCGCCCGTACTGACCCGCACTGTCAAGCAGTTGGAGACGGTGGCAGAAATTGTCTTGCAGGGACGAAAGACTTACTAATGTACGAACTTCGAACGGTGGACGTGTGGGATACCTTGCTGCGTCGCGACTGCCATCCGGAATGCATCAAGCTTGCGACGGCGCGCTACCTGTCGATGACTGCTGCCCGGAATTTGAAAGCTGGCTTCCAGGAGATGTGGAGCCTGTATGAGGCCAGACTGGATGCCGAAAGATCTGTGGCAACTGCTGCACGTCAACGTGGCGATGACGATGAGTATGAAATCACCGATGTCTTGAGAGCATGGCTCGAGATTTGCTGGCAAGGCAGCTTTGATCCGCTGCTGCCTGCAGCTTTGGCTGAATATGAGTTGAGCGTTGAGATAGCCAGAACCTATCTTGACCCTGATATTCTGGAGTTTCTCGAGAAATATCCGGCAAAGAAAACGATGTTTCTTTCGGATTTCTACATGGACTCCAGGATGCTGGGGCGGCTGCTCGCGGCGCATCAGCTGGGCGAGCTGTTTTCTGCTGGAATATCTTCTTGCGATGTCAACCGCAACAAGCGATCAGGTAATCTGTTCAAGCATGTTCAGTCGACATTCAATATCGATTCGGACAAGCATGTTCATGTCGGGGACAATGAGTGGTCGGATGTTGATTCTCCTGGAAAGTTGGGGATTCAAGCCATACGTTTTTTGCCATCCGTGGAGCATGATAAGAGAATTGCGCGTGAGCATCTGTTTTCATCTCGCCAGGCGCTTTTTTCCCATGTTCACGGACTTTGCAAGGAAAAATCACTTGAGGTTTCCAGTGATGGAAAAAGCGACGAGACGTTTTTTCTGGGCGTGGAGGCCGCACCACTTTTCATCGGGTTCACGCTTTGGATTGCCGAGCAGGCGGTCTTGCGCAAGTTTGACAAAATCATATTTTTGACGCGTGAAGGGGAGTTCTTTCATGCGGTTTATTCAAGAATTTTTGCCGATGAGATGTTTTCGGGATTGAAACTGCCGCAATCCTCCATCTTCCCGGTGAGCCGAATATCTACTTTTTCTGCGTCGTTGGAACGTGCTGATTTTGAAGAGGTGTCCCGCGCCTGGTCGATTTTTGGTGTTCAACGCGTCTCCGCACTCTTTGCCATGCTGGATGTCGCTACGGATGACTTTTCGGCAACGTTGAAGATGCTTGGCCTGCGTGTGGATGAGGTGGTGGAAAACCCATCTTCAGACGCAAGATTGCGAGCGCTTTTCGCTGAACCCAAGTTCTTTGAAGCAGTGAATTCTTCCGTTCACAGGAACAAGGTGCTGTTGAAAGACCTGCTTGCGGAGCATGGGATATTTGACGGAATGAACGTCGGGGTGGTCGATATCGGCTGGCGCGGCACCATTCAGGACAATATTGCACTGGCTGCTCCGTTGATCAACTTTCACGGGATGTATCTGGGGCTGCGTTCCTTTGTCAATCCTCAGCCGCTGAATGTGACCAAGAGTGCGTACGGGCCTCATGAAGAGGTGGAAAGCGACCTCAATCGACTGTTTGAGGTGTTCTCTGCCATGGAGATGGTCTGTTCTTCTCCCCATGGAAGTGTGGTCGGTTATTCAAGAGAAGAGGGCAAGGTGCTTCCCGTACGGGAGATTTCTTCCGATGAAAATGTGGCTTACTTCGATTTTTCGCATAAATTTCAGCAAGGTGTATTGTTTGCCGCTGCCCAATGGACTCCTTATCTGAATTCTTATGTCGTCTCGGCAGCGGAATTGCGGGAGAGTGCCATGAAGGTTTGGGAGGGGTTCAGGCGTTCTCCACCACATATCTTGGCGAAGGTCTTTATGCAAACGCCGCAGCATGATGCATTTGGCTTTGGAGAAGTTTTCTCGAGAAATAATTTTCCTTCGCTGCAGACTATTTTTCTTTCGCCGTTCAGCAATAAAAGACGGCGTGCGATATTCAGTTTCGTGCGTCGTGTGCAGTGGACTGCCGCAGTCGATAGCGCGAAGGAGTTGGGCTGGTTTCATCGCAAGACGCTTGCCCTGGTTTTTTTCATGGCAAATCACTTGAAGGTGCTGCGCATGAAGCTTCGCCATGGAAAGAAGTAAGTCGGTTTGAAATCCTGATTTCAGGAGTTCCTGCCTGAGATGAATGTGCCGCGTTGGTTTTTTATGAGGCTATATTGATGAGCGGAATTGCTGTATCTATTGTGAGTCATGGCCATGGTGCGTTGATAGATTCGCTGCTTCGTCGCCTGTCGGAAATAGCGTCGCCCCATGTGGTCAAAGTCATCGTGACGCAGAACGTGCCTGAGGCCATGCCGCGGGAGCCGGATGCAGGGTGGCCTTTTGACCTGGATGTGATCCGCAATCTGTCCCCTCAGGGTTTTGGAGAAAATCACAACAAGGCGCTGAATAAAGCCACCGAAGCGTTCTTTTGCGTCATGAATCCGGATGTGATTTTGCTGGAGGACGACATCTTCGAGCGCCTGCTGGATGCGGCGCGTTTTGCGGATGCCGGCTGTGTTTATCCTCGGCAAATCGATGAAGAGGGAAAACTGCAGGACATTGAAAGAGATATTCCTACTTTGTTTTCGTTGCTGATGCGGTACGCTCGCAGAAGGGCTGAGACAGGCAGGGACTGGGTCAATGCCGCTTTTTTGCTGTTGCCTGCCAAAGTGTGGCGGGCGCTCGGCGGTTTTGACGTGCGGTATTTCATGTACTGCGAGGATGTCGATTTTTGCCTTCGACTGCGCTTGCTGGGCTGGAAACTGGTGGCGGCCCCGGTGACGGTGGGGCATGCCGGCCAAAGGGCAAGCCATCGCAATGCGCAGCACTTTTTCTGGCATGTGGGCAGCCTTTTGCGACTGTGGACTTCGCCGGTGTTCTGGCGTGCCTGGTGGAAGAAGCAGCGGCGCCTGGATTGAAAAGACGCGATTGTTTTGGATGGCGATGGATGGCGATGGATGGCGATGGATGACGTGGGGCAGTGCGCGTGCCGCCAAGAGGTAGGTGTATTGCGTCCCGTGAAAATGAAGAATTAGGGCTTTGATGATCTGGTTGTCCGCTATTGCGTTTTTTTTCGCCCTGATTTCGGGGGGCATGATCGTGCGCTGGTCAGGCGATCACCACATGGTCTATGGCGAGGACATGCCGCAGCGTTTTCACTTCGGCAGTGTGCCGCGCATCGGCGGGCTGGCGATGATGGTTGCCCTGCTGCTGAGCTGGAGCGTGGGCATGATCACGACAGAGTTTTTTGGCGATCCGTCCACCTTGCGCATGAAGATCTGGGTTGGATGGTTCATGCTGGCCATCCTGCCCGCGGTGCTTGGCGGCATTGCCGAAGACCTGACGCAGCGCCTGTCGGTGCGCTATCGCCTGCTGCTCACCGGCTTGACCGGACTGCTGGGTATCTGGCTGCTCGACCTTGGCGTGCCGCGCCTGGACCTGCCCTGGGTCGACGGCCTGCTGGCCTGGGCTCCGTGGATCGGCATGGGGATTGCGCTGCTGGCCATTTCCGGCCTGCCGCATGCGTTCAACATCATTGACGGCTACAACGGACTCGCGGGGATGGTGGCGGTGGTCATCTGCCTGGCGCTGGCGCATGTGGCGCTGCAGGTCGGCGACCGCGCGCTGGCCGCGCTGCTGATCAGCACGGCAGCGGCCACGGGCGGATTTCTGGTCTGGAACTATCCCCGGGGCATGCTGTTTGCGGGCGACGGCGGCGCCTATATCTGGGGGGTGGTGATTGCTTTTTCGAGCATTTTGCTGGTGCAGCGCTATACCCAGGTCTCGCCCTGGTTTCCCATGCTCCTGTTGATCTACCCGGTCTGGGAGACGGTGTTCTCCATTTATCGCAAGCTCGTGCGCGGCGACTCGCCGGGCATGGCCGATGCGCTGCATTTCCACCAGTTGGTCTATCGGCGTATCGTGTGGGGCGTCTTCCACAATGACCAGTCGCGCCAGATGCTGATGCGCAACAACCGCACTTCGCCCTATCTGTGGGCCTTCACGCTGTTGACGGTGCTCCCAGCCGTGCTGTTTTGGCGCAATACACCCGTGCTGATTGCCTTTTGCGCGTTGTTTATGATCAGCTATGTCTGCGCCTATCTGGCGATTGTCCGATTCAAGGTACCTGGCTGGCTGCAGAAGTGAGCCGGGTACCGTTTCAGGGGGCCCGAAAGCGCACTGCGACACCGCAGTTGCGGCACAATGCCCCGCTTGTTGTTGATTACTTCCCAGCCCCACGGCCTGCACCATGACCGATATCCTCTCCATTGCCCCGCGCGACAAAGCCGAAATCCTTGCCCAGGCGCTGCCCTACATCCGCAAGTTCCATGGCAAGACCATGGTGATCAAGTATGGCGGCAACGCCATGACCGATCCGGCCCTGCAGGCCGACTTTGCCGAGGACGTGGTGCTGCTCAAGCTGGTGGGAATGAATCCGGTCGTGGTACATGGCGGGGGCCCGCAGATCGAGACTGCGCTCAACCGTCTGGGCAAGAAGGGTAAGTTCATCCAGGGCATGCGCGTGACCGATGCCGAAACCATGGAAGTGGTCGAATGGGTGCTGGCTGGCGAGGTGCAGCAGGACATCGTCGGCCTGATCAACCAGGCGGGCGGCAAGGCAGTGGGTCTCACCGGGCGCGATGGCGGGCTGATTCGCGCGCAAAAGCTCAAGCTGACCGACAGCAAGGACCCGAGCATCCAGCATGACCTGGGCCAGGTGGGCGACATCGTCGCCATCGACCCCAGCGTGGTGAAGGCCCTGCAGGACGATGCGTTCATTCCGGTCATCAGCCCGATCGGCTTTGGCGAGGACAACGAAAGCTACAACATCAACGCCGATGTGGTTGCCAGCAAGCTGGCGACGGTGCTGCAGGCCGAAAAGCTGATGCTGCTGACGAACACGCCCGGCGTGCTCGACAAGGCCGGCAATCTGCTGACCGATCTCACGGCGCGGGAAATCGATGCGCTGTTTGCCGATGGCACCATCTCGGGCGGCATGCTGCCAAAGATCGCCGGCGCGCTGGACGCGGCCAAGGCTGGCGTCAACGCGGTGCACATCATCGACGGCCGCGTGCCGCATGCCATGCTGCTGGAAATCCTCACGGAACAGGCCTACGGCACGATGATCCGCAGCCACTGAGCGCCATGCGGCTGCTGCTCGTCGAAGACGATGTCATGGTGGCCAGCGGCATCAAGCTGGGCCTGAGCGATGCTGGCTACGCGGTTGACTGGGTGGGCAGCGCCGAGCGCGCGCTGGAGGTGCTGGCCAGCGAGTCCTTTGACCTGGCGGTGATCGACATCGGCCTGCCGGGCTTGAGCGGCCTGGAGCTGACCCAGCAGCTGCGCCGCAGCAGCATGGACAGCGCCGCGATGCCGATTCTGATCCTCACGGCACGCGATGCCCTGCTCGACCGCGTGCAGGGCCTGGACATGGGCGCCGACGACTACATGGTCAAGCCCTTCGAGCTGCCAGAGCTGCTGGCGCGCCTGCGCGCGCTCCTGCGCCGCTCCCAGGCCGCGACCACGGCCGTGCTGACCTTCGGCCCGCTCGAGCTGGACACCGCGGCGCGCTGCGTGGGCGCGCGCGTGGCCGATGATTCCGCCGAAGGCAGCCATCTGCAGCCCATCGACCTGGGGCCGCGCGAGTGGACCGTGCTCGAATACCTGCTGATCCATGCACCCAAGCCTGCCAGCAAGGACAAGCTGCTGCAGGCCCTGACGGGGTGGGACAAGGAAATCACCCCGAACGCCGTCGAAGTCTATGCCTCGCGGCTGCGCGGCAAGATCGAGCCGCATGGCGTGGCATTGCGCTCCATCCGCGGTTTTGGCTACCGGTTGGAGCTGGTGGCCGCGCCCGCATGACGCGGCGGCGCCGCACGCCATGACCTCCAATCTGCGCTTTCGGCTGCTGCTGCTGCTGGTGCTGCCGCTGAGCGTGCTGGCGTTGATGGGGTCATGGTTTGCCTATCGTTCGGCCGAAGCCGCGGCGGGCCAGCACGACCTGCGGCTGATGCGCTTTCTGCCAGCGCTGGCCGAAGCCGTGCTGGCGCCCTCGCTCGATACCCAGTCCCCGCCCCTGGTCATGCTGCCGCCGGCCGTGGAAGACTTCCTGCGCCAGCGCCAGAACGAGGCCGGTTATGCGATTGCCGATCTCAAGGGCCGGGTGCTGGCGGGCGACACCTGGATCCGCGTCGAGGTCCCCAGCACCAAGGCCGTGGAATTCCATAGCCAGGAGTTCGCCGGCATCATGTACCGCGTGGCGGTGGTGCGCGTGCAAACCGCGGGCGCGGGCGAGATGGTGGTGGCGCTGGCCGATGGCTCCGATGCGCGCCAGCAGTGGGCGCAGCAGCTGCTGGTGCGCGTGCTGCTGCCCAATGTGCTGCTGATCCTGGCGGCGGGGCTGGCGATCTATTGGTCGGTGCGCCGGGCGTTCGAGCCGCTGGTGGCGCTGGCCGGCGCCGTCGAACGCCGCTCGCCGCGCGACCTGCAGCCCATCGATGAAGCAGCGTCGCCCGACGAGGTGCGGCCGCTGGTGCGCTCGCTCAACCGGCTGTTCGGACTGGTCGATGCCCAGGCCCAGGAGCAGCGGCGCTTCGTGGCCGATGCCGCGCACCAGCTGCGCACGCCGCTGGCGGCGCTGCAGGCCCAGGTCGAAGCCTGGTCGCTGATGGTGCAATCCGCGCCCGCGCCCGCGCCCGGCGCGACGGCGTCCCATGGTCCGCGCGAGCGCACGCTGGTGCTGGGCGCGACGCAGATCCACCAGCTGCGCGATGCGACACGCCGCACCTCGCAGCTCGCGCGCCAGCTGCTGGCCCTGTCGCGCGCCGATGCGCGCCACGCTCAGTCCCAGCCGCTGCAGCGCGTCGATCTCAAGGATCTGTGCGAGAGCCTGCTCGAGGCATTTTTCGAACAGGCGGCCGCCAAGGACATCGACTTCGGCCTCGAGGTCGAGCACGCCAGTGTCTGGGGCCATGCCTGGCTGCTGCGCGAGCTGCTGAGCAACCTGGTCGACAACGCGCTCAAATACAACCCCGATGGCGGACGCGTCACGCTGCGCTGCGGGGTCCGGGAGGGCAGCGCTTTCCTGGAAATAGAGGACGACGGTCCGGGCGTGCCCGTAGCCGAGCGCGAGCGCATCGTGCAGCGTTTTTATCGCCTGCCCGGCGCCACGGGCGAAGGCTCGGGCCTGGGCCTGGCCATTGCCGACGAGATTGCCCAGCTGCACCAGGCCCGGCTGCAGTTGGGCGAGGGCGCCGATGGGGCAGGGCTGCGCGTGCTGCTGGTATTTCCCCTTGAGCCCGTGGCCACGCCCTGACTGGCTGAGACTTCAGGTCAGGGCTGCAACGGATATCCAGACAATTGCAAGCGGAAATGTCAATGCCATGGAGCTCGAACAACAGTAGGACATGAGAGTGGGTGGCTGTGAGAGAATTATTTACAAATTCCTGATCGCCTATGTCCGAGTCTGAAGTCCTGTCCCCCCCTTTCATGCCTGCTGCCAGCGTTGGCGATAGCGATGCCCCCTGCGCTACTGCTACGCCCGCACCGCGCAAACGTCCGAAGCCGGGCGAGCGGCGCGAGCAGATCCTGCAGGCGCTGGCCACCATGCTGGAAAAGCCGGGCGCCGAGCGCATCACCACCGCCGCGCTGGCCGCGCATCTGCTGGTGAGCGAAGCCGCTCTGTACCGGCATTTCGCCAGCAAGGCGCAGATGTTCGAGGGCCTGATTGATTTTGTCGAGCAGTCCGTGTTCACGCTGGTGCAGCAGATCGTCGGGCGCGATGTCGCCGACCCTGAGCAGCCCAACCTCGATGGCGCGCGCCAGGCGGCACGCGTCATTGCGCTGGTGCTGCAGTTCGGCGAGCGCAATCCGGGCATGGCGCGGGTCATGGTCGGCGATGCGCTGGTGTTCGAGCACGAGCGCCTGCAGCAGCGCATGAACCAGTTCTTCGACCGCATCGAGTCCACGCTGCGCCAGTGCCTGCGGCCCGTGGCCGATGCGCGCGGCTCGGCCAAGCCGACGGTCGATGCGCAGATCGCGGCCAGCGTGCTGACCTCGTTTGCGCTGGGCCGGCTGCAGCGCTTCTCGCGCTCGGGCTTCAAGCGCCTGCCGACCGAGCATCTGGATCAAAGCCTGGCGCTGATGCTCTGAGCGGCAGCGGGCGCGTCATTGCCCGCCAAGCTGGCAATCGGGGCGCACGCCTTGCGTATAGATGGTCGCGTCAGCGTTCAGGCCATGCTCTTCCCATGCCAGCAGCGTCTGGCCCGCAGGCGCCGTGGCGCTGGCCAGACGTGACTTGGCCGTGGCGCGCGTCGACACCGCAAACTGCGCGCACAGCGGCGCGCCCGTGGCATCGAGCTTGATGCCCTGAATGCTTGTGGTCTGGCCGGTGGGCGCGTGGTTCATCCAGAAGACCAGCGTGCCATCGGCGAGCGCGGTGCTGCGCGGATCGGTGACCCCGTCGCGCCCCAGCGGGTGAAGCACCAGCCCGGTTTCCCCCCATTGGCGCGCACCGCGCGCGTCGATCTTCTGCGCATACAGTCCGCGCAGGTGCTGGCGCGCGGCGCTGTCGAGTTCGATCCAGAACAGCGTGATCTCGCCGCTGTCCGCCTGCCAGGAGACCGAAGGCTGCACGCGCGCCTGTTTCAGGTCGGTGGAGACGGCAACGCCGCCCGGCGCAAAGGCCGGCTGGCCATTGGCCTGCACATGCTGCGCATACACCTGCATCCGCGGCGCCACGCTGGCCCAGGCAAACACCGCGCCGCCGCTGTCATCGGGCACAAAACGCGGCCAAGCGCCATGCTGCAGGGTGCCGCCATCGAACACCTTGACATGGTTCGGGCCCCAGAGCAGCTCGCCGTGCGCCGAGATCTTGTTGGCATACAGGTGCCGAGGCCCGGAAAAATCGCGGCTGCGCACAAAGGAGACGATCACCGCGCCATCGGCCGCGGCCTGCAGGTCCGCCAGCGCATAGTTGGCGCCGGGCTCGCCCAGCACCACGTCCTGCGCAGCCCCCGTGGCACTGCGCCAGACCGGTTGCCCGGCCGCGTCGAGCAGGCGCAGATGCACCGCGAGCTCTGCACCGGCGCTCCAGCCGACCACGGCTTGTGCGCCCGGCAGCGCCGCGATCTGCGGCGCATGGCCGGTGTCGGCGGCCAGCGCAGTCCACGAAGCCTGGCCTTCGGAGTCGATGCGGGTCGCCGTGATGGCGCGCGCCGGTGCGGCTTTCCTGTCGTCCTGGAACGCCAGCAGCGCATGGCCCTGGCCATCGACGGCCAGACCATGCTTCTCGATCCAGTCCAGGCCCAGGCCCGCGACCTCCAGGCCCGGCGGCGCAAAATGTCCCTGTCCGTCGGCTCCCAGGCGCTGCAGGTACATGCCATAGCCATGGGGCGCACCGCGCGCTGCGCCTTGCGACGCGGCGGGCGCCTGACGGCCAAACCAGCTGATCCACCACTGGCCGTCGGCGGCAGGCGCAATCTGGGGCTGTATCTGCGCGCCGCCGGGGGTCTCGGCCACGGCAGCGTTTTTCTGCGGGTCTGTGCTCCACTGGCCTGAGGCGCCGGTGGCCAGGCCCATGGCCAGGGCGGCTGCACAAAGATGACGGTTCATGGCACTCCTTTGAGGGTCTTGCGCGGGGTGATCGCCGGATTTCAGCATGGCCCGGGAAGTGCACACAGCTCTTGCCCTTGCGCTGGCAGCCGGCATTGCCCGGTACAACCGCAGCGGCGCTAGGTGTTTACCCCTGTGGCGCATAGGGGTCGCAACCCCGCAAAATAGAACGACCGTTCGTTTTATTTCCTGCCATGTCCGCTTCTTCCACCCTGGCCGACCATCCGCCGATCACCCGCAGCGAAGCGCGCGGCCTGCACAAGGGGCAGCAGACCAAGGCGCATATCCTCGATGCGGCGCTGCACCTCGCATCGCAGGCCGGGCTCGAGGGCCTGTCGATCGGCGCGCTGGCCGCGGCCACGGGCATGAGCAAGTCGGGGGTCTTTGCGCATTTCGGTTCGCGCGAGGAGCTGCAGATTTCCGTCGTGCGCGAGTACCACCGGCGTTTCGAGCAGGAGGTGTTCTTTCCCGCCATGCAGGCGCCGCGCGGGCTGCCGCGGCTGCGCGCGCTGTTCGACCTGTGGATGAAGCGCACTTCGGTCGAGATCGATTCGGGCTGCATCTACATCAGCGGTGCGGTCGAGTTCGACGACCGCACCGGGCCGGTACGCGAGGCGCTGGCCGACTCGGTGCGGACCTGGCATGCGGCCATGCGCCGCACCATCGTGCAATGCCGGGAGCATGGCGACTTACGCGCAGATGCGGACGAAGTCCAATTGCTTTTTGAAGTCCATGGGCTCATTCTGGCCTTGCACTACGAGGCCCGCTTCCTGCATGCGCAAGGCGCGATGCAGCGCGCGCGCCAGGGTTTCGAGAACATCTTGCTGCGCTGCGGCGCACCCGCGGCGCCTTGCGGCATCTGAGCCCCACCAAACCACCGTTCACAAGAGGAGACCACCCATGCCCAGCTACCATCCGCCCCTGCGCGACATGCAGTTCCTGCTGCACGAAGTGTTCGAGGTCACGCAGGAGTTCCAGGCCATGCCGCGGCATGCCGAGGTCGATACAGACACCATCAATGCGGTGCTGGAAGAGGCGGGCAGGTTTGCCAGCGAGGTGATTTTTCCGCTCAACATCAGCGGTGACGAGCAAGGCTGCACGCTGGACCGCGAGACCCACGAGGTGCGCACGCCGGATGGTTTCAAGCAGGCCTATGCCCGGTATGTCGAAGGCGGCTGGGCGGCGCTGAGCTGCGACCCCGAATACGGCGGCCAGGGCCTGCCCTTTGTCGTCAACCAGTGCCTGTATGAAATGCTCAACAGCGCCAACCAGGCCTGGACCATGTACCCGGGGCTCTCGCATGGCGCCTACGAGGCCCTGCACACGCATGGCACCGACGCGCAAAAGCAGCTCTATCTGCCCAAGCTGACCAGCGGCGAATGGACCGGCACCATGTGCCTGACGGAAGCGCATTGCGGCACCGACCTGGGCCTGCTGCGCACCAAGGCCGAGCCATTGCCCGACGGCAGCTACCGGCTCACGGGCAACAAGATCTTCATCAGCGCTGGCGAGCATGACCTCACGAGCAACATCGTCCATCTGGTGCTCGCGCGCCTGCCCGATGCGCCGGTCGGCTCCAAGGGCATCAGCCTGTTTGTGGTGCCCAAGTTCCTGGTCAACGAGGATGGCAGCCTGGGCGCGCGCAACCCGATCTTCTGCGGCGGGCTCGAGCACAAGATGGGCATTCACGGCAATGCCACGGCCCAGTTGAACCTCGACGGCGCCGTCGGCACGCTGGTCGGCCAGCCGAACAAGGGGCTGGCGGCGATGTTCGTGATGATGAATGCCGCGCGCCTGGGCGTGGGCAACCAGTCGCTGGGCCTGACCGAAGTCGCGTTCCAGAACGCGCTGGCCTATGCCAAGGACCGGCTGCAGATGCGCAGCCTCTCGGGCACCAAGGCCAAGGACAAGCCGGCCGATCCGATCATCGTCCACCCCGATGTGCGTCGCATGCTGCTCACGGCCAAGGCCTATGCCGAAGGCGGGCGCGCGCTGTCGACCTTCTGCTCGGTGCTGATCGACAAGGAGCTGCACCACCCCGACGAGAAGGTGCGCAAGGACAGCGCCGAGCTGGTGGCGCTGCTCACGCCCATCGTCAAGGCCTTCCTCACGGACAACGGCTGGACCGCGACCACGCTGAGCCAGCAGGTCTACGGCGGCCACGGCTTCATCAAGGAATGGGGCATGGAGCAGTTCGTGCGCGATGCGCGCATCAACATGATCTACGAGGGCACCAACGGCATCCAGGCGCTCGATCTGCTGGGCCGCAAGGTCCTGGGCAACCAGGGCGCGAGCCTGAAGAAGTTCGGCAAGTTGGTGGGGCGTCTGGTCGAGGAGGAGGGCGTCAACGAGAAGATGGCCGAATTCATCAACCCGATTGCGCTGCTGGGCGAGCAGATGACCAAGTTCACGACGGAAATCGGCTTCAAGGGCATGCAGAACCCCGACGAGGTCGGTGCGGCTTCTGTCGACTACCTGCGTGTCGCGGGCCATCTGGTGTTTGGCTACCTGTTTGCGCGCATGGCCCAGGTGGCGCTGCGCGAGATCGCCAGCGGCAACGCCGATCCGTTCTACCTGGCCAAGCTGCAGACCGCGCGCTTTTATTTCGCCAAGCTGTTTCCCGAAACCGCGACGCTGATGCGCACGGCGCGCGCCGGCAGCCGGGTGCTGATGGACAGCGACGCGGCGCTGGCCTGAAGCCAGCCGGTCCGACCCTTTTCTTTCCAGGAGGTGCTTATGTTCAAAGCTTTTGCTGCGGTGGTTTGCCTGGCCGTGACCGCGCCCGCCTGGGCGCAGATGTCGCCCGTGGGCCTGTGGAAAAGCGTCGATGACAAGACCGGCGAGCCGAAGTCGGAGATCCGCATTGCCGAGCAGGGCGGGGTGCTCGGCGGGCGCATCGAAAAGCTGCTGCGCCCGGGCGCCGATCCGGCCGCGCGCTGCACGGCCTGCACCGACGAGCGCAAGGACCAGCCCATGGTGGGTCTGGAAATCATCCGCGGCGCCAAGAAGGCCGAGGGCAAGGAAGTCTGGGAAGGCGGCAGGATCCTCGACCCCGAATCCGGCAAGTCCTACACGCTGCGTCTCACGCCCACCGATAACGGCAACAAGCTCGATGTGCGCGGCTCGGTCGGGCCGTTCGGGCGCACCCAGACCTGGTTGCGCGTCCAATAAGCCAGGCTTCGCCTGCGCCGCGCGCGGGCGTATTACATGGAAT
>JBEVDH010000072.1:0-5718 GCA_040514115.1 Comamonas sp.
TGATGCCCTGCCCCGCGAGCTCGACCATCACGTCGAGCACCTCGTGCACCATCTCCGGGTCCAGCGCCGAGGTCGGTTCATCGAACAGCAAAATCTGCGGCGCCAGGCACAGCGCGCGGGCGATGGCCACGCGCTGCTGCTGGCCGCCCGAGAGCTGCTGCGGGAACTTGTGCGCCTGCTCGCCGATGTGCACGCGCTCGAGCTGCACCAGCGCCTGGGCTTCGGCCTCGGCGCGGGGGATGCGGCCGACATGGCGCGGCGCGAGCGTCAGGTTGTCGAGCACGCTCAGGTGCGGGAACAGATTGAACTGCTGGAACACCATGCCCACGCTGCGGCGCACCTGTTGCACCGCGCGCAGGTCCTCGCGGCCTTCTACGGCCAGCGCCACGCCGTTCACGGACAGGTGGCCCTCCTGAAAGGGCTCGAGCGCGTTGATGCAGCGGATCAGCGTCGACTTGCCCGAGCCCGAGGGGCCGCAGACCACGAGGCGCTCGCCGCGCGCGATGTCGAGATCGATGTCGCGCAGCACATGGAAGTCGCGTCCGAACCATTTGTTGAGCTGCTCGAAGCGGACCATCGGAATGTCTGGCATGGATTCTTTCATCGGGCCTGGCTGCGCGCGTGCCGCTGCTCGACCCAGAGGCTGTAGCGGGACATGGCCGCGCAGACCACAAAATAGATCGCGGTGATGAACAGGTAGCCCTCCACCATGAACGGACGCCACTCCGGGTCGCCGCTGAGCGCCAGGCCCAGCGAGCCGGTGAGCTCGTAGAGGCTCACGATGGTGATCAGCGAGCTGTCCTTGAAGATCGAGATGAAGCTGTTCATCAGCCCCGGCACCACCGCGCCCAGCGCCTGCGGCAGCACCACCAGGCGCTGCGTCTGCCACCAGCCCAGGCCGATGCTGTGCGCGGCCTCCAGCTGGCCCTGGGGCACCGACTGCAGGCCGGCGCGCACCGTCTCTGCGAGATAGGCCGAGGCAAACAGCGAGATGCCCAGCAGCACGCGCACCAGCACGTCGGGCGTGGCGCCCACGGGCAGGAACAGCGGGAACAGGAAGCTGGCCATGAACAGCACCGAGATCAGCGGCACGCCGCGCACCAGCTCGATGAACACCGTGCACAGCGCGCGGATGGCCGGCATGCGCGAGCGCCGCCCCAGCGCCAGCAGCACCGCCAGCGGGCAGGCCAGCACGATCGACAGCGTGGTCAGCATCAGCGTCAGCGGCAGCCCGCCCCAGCGCTCGGTGGGCACGGCAGGCAAGCCGGCCACGCCGCCGCCCATCAGCGCGAAAAACAGCGCCCAGACCAGCACCCAGGCAATGAGCAGCCAGCGCGTCCAGCAGCGGCGCACGCCGCTCACCACCACCAGCGACAGCAGCAGGGCCGTGGCCAGCAGCGGGCGCCATTGCTCTTCGAGCGGATAGCGGCCAAACAGGATCAGCCGGTGCTTCTCGGTGACCACGCCCCAGCAGGCGCCCACCCCGCGCGCGGCCTGGCAGGCCTGGGCATCGGCCTGCCACACGGCGCGCCACAGCAGCCAGTCAAGCGCGCCGGGCAGCGCCCACAGCGCCCAGGCCAGCAGCACCAGCGTCGTCAGCGTGCTGACCCAGCTGCCGAACAGTTCGCGCCGCACCCAGGCGCGCGCGCCGCCAACACGCGGCGGTGCGCTGCGGGCGGGGATGGGGGAAGTCTGCAACATGCTCATGGCGCCTGGCGCGCGAGATCGCGCCGGTCGAGCCGGCCCATCAGCAGCGCGGTGGCCAGCGACAGCGTCAGGTAGACGGCCATCACGATCGCGATGCATTCGAGCGCGCGGCCGGTCTGGTTGAGGCTGGTGTTGGCAATCGATACCAGGTCGGGATAACCGACGGCCACCGCCAGCGAAGAATTCTTGGTCAGGTTCAGGTACTGGTTGGTCAGCGGCGGCGCCATCACGCGCAGCGCCTGCGGCCCCGTGACCAGGCGCAGCGTCTGCCAGCGGGAGAGCGCAATGCTCTGCGCCGCCTCGATCTGCCCGCGCGGCACGGCAAGAATGCCGGCGCGCACCACCTCGGCGACAAACGCCGCGGTGTAGAAGGTCAGCCCGGCAAGCACGGCCAAAAATTCAGGCGACAGCGCGGCGCCACCATCAATCGCAAAGCCATCCACAGCCGGCAGGCTCCAATGCCAGCCCTGCGCGCCATGCGCCGGAAACGGCAGCGCCAGCCCCGACTTGCTCAGGAACACCGATCCGCCCCAGGACCAGGCCTCGGTCGTGTCGGGGAGATATTCAACCAGCAGCAGGTACCAGACCAGCAGTTGCACCAGCAGCGGCACATTGCGAAACAGCTCCACATAGCCGCGGCACAGCGCGCGCACCGGCAGGTTGCGCGACAGGCGCCCCACCCCGACCAGCGCGCCGAGCAGCGTACACAGCACGACGCCGGCCAGCGCCACGCGCAGCGTGTTGAGCAGGCCGATGAGAAACGCGCGCCAGTAGGTATCCGACGATTCATAGGCAATCGGCTGCTCGCCGATGTCGAAGCCCGCGGTCTGACCGAGAAAGTCCCAGCCGCTCTGGATGCCGCGCGCCGCCATGTTGGCCTGGGTGTTCCAGACCAGCCAGCCAAGCAGCGCCGCGAGCCCCAGCAGCGCCAGCAGCTGCCAGACCCGCGCGCGCGTCGCCGGATGGTGCCAGGACCAGCCCGCGCGCGGGCGCGGCGGCGCGGGCCGCGCAGCGCGCACGGGAACAGGCGCCGCCGGGCGCTCGCCGTTCATGGCTTAACGCACCGGCAGGGCGTACAGCAGGCCGCCTTCGGTCCAGAGCTTGTTCTTGCCGCGCGCCAGGCCCACGGGGGTCTTCTCGCCGACATTGCGCTCATAGATCTCGCCATAGTTGCCCACGGCCTTGATCGCGCGCACCAGCCAGTCCTTGTCCAGGCCCAGCAGCTTGCCGGTGTCCTCGGTCTTGCCCAGCAGGCGGCCGATGGTCGGGTCGGTAGTCTCGGCCTTGAGCTTGTCGACATTCGCCTGGGTAATGCCGTTTTCCTCGGCTTCGATCAGCCCGTAGACCACCCAGCGCACGATGGACAACCACTCGTCATCGCCGCGGCGCACCAGCGGGCCCAGTGGCTCCTTGGAGATCAGGTCCGGCAGGATGGTGTGTTCCTTGGAATTCTTCGCTTCCTTGGCGCGCACCGAGGCCAGGCCCGAGGCGTCGGTCGTGTAGGCCTGGCAGCGGCCCGCGAAATACGCGGCGTTGGCGGCATCGAACTTGTCGAACACCACTGGCTTGAGGTTGAGCTTGTGGACGCGCGAGAAGTCCGTCATGTTCTTCTCGGAGGTGGTTCCGGCCTGCACGCAGACCGTCGCGCCCTTGAGCTGCTTGGCGCTTTGCACCTTGGTCTTGGCCGGCACCATGAAGCCCTGGCCGTCATAGAACACCACGGCGGTGAACGCCAGGCCCATCGAGGCATCGCGCGTGAGCGTGACCGAGGTGTTGCGCGACAGCACGTCGACTTCGCCCGACTGCAGCGCCGTGAAGCGTTGCTGCGACACCAGTGGCACCCACTTGACCTTGTTGGCGTCGCCCAGCAGCGCGGCCGCGATGGCCTTGCCCACGTCCACGTCGAGCCCGCTCCACTGCCCCTTGCTGTCGGCGGCCGAGAAGCCCGGCACGCCGCTGCTGATGCCGACGCTGATCTGGTCGCGCTGCTTGATGGTGTCGAGCGTCTTGCCGGCATGTGCCGAGGTCATGGCGGCCAGCGCCACGGCCAGCAGGGAAAAACGGGAAATTTTCATGGGTTCACCTGTAGCTGTGATGTGAATAGCCGAAGGCAATATGCCGCGCGCAAGGAGCGCATGACAGCGGGCTTCGTACGAGTTTGTAGCGGGCCATTCACCCTTCGACAAGCTCAGGGCGAACGGTTCAAGTCCGTTCGTCCTGAGCCTGTCGAAGGATGGACGGTCAACTGCGCACTTCAACGCGCTAGGTTAACGCCATTTCCGGCATGCTCCATGCGCGAAAAACGACTAAGCGCGGCGCAGTCTTTCAACCTCGGCCTGCAAGTCCCGTGCCCAGGTCCGCCGGTCCCGCCCCTGCGCCGTCTGCGGCGCGCCGTATTCGACGCGCGCAATGATGCCCGGTGCGCTCAGCGTGCGCCAGATCGATGTCCACAGCGTGGTGTCGCCCGCATAGATCGGCGCGGCAGTCTCCAGGCCCGTGGCCGGATCGATGAAGCGCAGGCCCAGCGGCTGCACGGGCACGTTCACCTCGATCGCGGCTTCGAGCAAATTGGCGCGAAACGGCAGCATCGCGCCGCCATCGCTGGTCGTGCCCTCGGGAAACACCGCCAGCACATCGCGCTGGCGCAAGGCCTGGGCCATCAGCTTGACGATGCGCAGCGTGTCGCGGCGCGAGCCGCGGTCGATGAACAGCGTGCCGGCGGCGCGTGCCAGCGTCGCCACCAGCGGCCAGGAGTCGACATCGGACTTGGAGATGAAGCGGCAGTGGCGCGCCGCGTGCAGCACGGGAATGTCGAGCCACGACAGATGATTGGCCACCAGCAGCACCGGGCCGTTGGCCGGCGGCGTGCCATGCACCTGCAGCTGCACGCCGATGCGCGGCAGCAGCCCGCGCGCCCAGGCCTGCACCAGCGCGTTGCGCTGCGCCACGGACAGGCGCGGAAAGCGCCACAGGATGGTCCACAGCCCGCGCAGCAGATGGCGGGCCAGCCGCAGCAGGCGCCAGCCGGTGCGCGCCCAGCGTGGCTCAGCCACGCTCGAACGCGATGCGTCCGGCGACCAGCGTGCAGCGCACGCGGGCCGGCAGTTCGTAGCCGCTGAACGGCGTGCACTTGCCCTGGCTGGCGAGCGCCGCGGGCGTGACTTCCCAGTGGATGTCGGGGTCGACAATGCACAGGTCGGCAATGCCGCCCTGGCGCAGCTGGCCGATCTCGGACTGCAGCGCGCCGAGCGCCGTGCCGAGAACGCGCGCGGGCGCGGCCGTGATCACTTCCATGGCACGCGCCAGCGGCACTTCCTGCGCTTCGGACCATTTGACGGCCAGCGACAGGAGCAGCTCGACACCGGTGGCGCCGGGCTCGGCCTCGGCGAACGGCAGCACCTTGGCGTCTTCATCGACGGGGGTGTGATCGGACACCAGCGCATCGATCGTGCCGTCGGCCAGCGCGGCCGACAGCGCGTCGCGGTCGCGCTGCTGGCGCAGCGGCGGGCTCAAACGCGCGCTGCTGTCGAAATAGCCGATGTCGGTATCGGTCAGATGCAGCGAGTTGATGCTCACGTCGGCCGTGACATTCAGGCCCTCGGCCTTGGCGCGGCGCACCAGCTCGACCCCGGCGGCGCTCGACAGGCGGCACAGGTGCACGCGCGCCGCGGTGCCGCGGATCAGCTCGAAAATCGTGTGCAGTGCAATTGTCTCGGCCGCCACCGGCACGCCCGACAGCCCCATGCGCGTGGCCAGCGGGCCGCTCGCGGCCACGCCCTTGCCCAGGTGCATTTCCTGCGGGCGCAGCCAGACCGTGTAGCCGTAGGTCGCGGCGTACTGCAGCGCGCGCTGCAGCGTCTGCGTGCTGGCCAGCGGCACATCGGCCTGCCCGAACCCCACGCAGCCCGACTCGGTCAGCTCGTTCATCTCGGTGAGCACCTCGCCGGCCAGGCCGCGCGTGAGCGCGCCCAGCGGGAACAGCCGCGCCTGGTGGAGCTTTTCGGCGCGGAA
>JBEVDH010000158.1:0-45892 GCA_040514115.1 Comamonas sp.
CCATGGCCGCTACCAGCAGGACCGGCACTCCACGTTTCCAAAAATGTGTCATGTTCATCTCCTTGCGTGAGGAAATGCCAAGCAATACATATGTGCATGCATATGTACGCGTGGGGCAATGGCAGCGCGCAAGAATGGCTGCAACTTCGCCCCGTATATGGGCGCACTGCGCCTGCCAGGTGTCTGGATCTCCGAGGCGCGCGGAGCATGCGCTTGTTGTTATTGCGGCTGCAGGATGCAACCGCTGACGCGCCCCTTCATGCGCTGGAAGGGGCGGTGGCCATGCAAGAAATCGCCCAAGTCCCTCTCGGGCCGCACTGCCATAGCCGTGATGCCATTGTGAAACTGGCTTTCACTGTCTGCAAATCCACGCACCGGAAAGGGAAGTAGCCACGCAGCATGCAGCAGCACACCATGAAAAAGGCCCCGACATGCGGGGCCCTGTACGGCGTGCGAGGTATGCGGCTTACTGGAATCCCAGCGAATGCGGCAGCCAGGTAGACAGCTCGGGAATGAAGGTCAGCAGGATCAGCACCGCCAGATGCGCCAGCAGGAACAGCGGCATCTCGCGCGTCAGATCGGTAATCGAGACCCGCGTCGCGACCGCGGTCACGAACAGCAGCCCGCCGACCGGTGGCGTGATCATGCCCAGCGTCAGGTTGACGATCACCACCATCGCGAAGTGGGTCGGATCGATCCCCAGGCTGAAGGCAATGGGCGCGAGGATTGGCACCAGGATCATCACGCCGGGCAGCGGCTCCATGAAGATGCCGAACACCAGCAGCAGGATGTTGACCGCGACCAGGAACATGGTGGGCGACAGCTTCCAGCTGACGATCAGCTCGGACAGGTACTGCGGGATGCCTTCGACGGTGAGCACCCAGGCAAAGGCCGCCGAGGTCGCCATGACCAGCAGCACCGAGGCCGTGAGCATGGCCGAGCGCGCGGTGATGCCGGGAATGGCCTTCCATTCGAGCGTGCGGTAGATCCACTTGCCGCAGACCAGCGCGTAGAACACCGCGACCACCGAGGCTTCGGTGGGCGTGAAGATGCCGAAGCGGATGCCGACGACGATCAGCACGATCAGCATCAGCGCGGGAATCGCCTTGAAGCTCGTGACCCACATCTGGCGCGCCGTGGGGCGCGGCTCGGACGAATGGTAGTTGCGCTTCCTGCAGACCCACCAGTTGACGCCGGCCATGGCCAGCGCGATCAGGATGCCGGGAATGAAGCCGGCCATGAACAGGCCGCCGACCGAGACGTTCTCGTCCTGCATCGCGTAGATGATCATGCTGACCGAGGGCGGAATGATCGGCCCGACGATCGCCGTGCTGGCGGTGAGCGCCGCGGCATAGGGGCGCGCGTAGCCGGCCTTGTCCATCATCTTGACCATCATCGAGCCCGGGCCCGCGGCATCGGCCAGTGCCGAGCCGGAAATGCCCGAGAACAGCGTCAGCGACAGCACGTTGGCATAGCCCAGGCCGCCGCGCAGATGGCCGACGAACTGCGCCGCGAAGCGCAGCAGCACATGCGTGAGCGCGCCGCCCGACATCAGCTCGGCCGACAGGATGAAGAACGGCACGGCCATCAGCGGAAAGCTGTCGATGCCGGTGAACATTTCCTTGAACACGACCAGCTGCGGGTAGCGGCCGCCGACAAGAACGGCCAGCGCCGCCGAGATGGCCAGCGCGAAGGCCACCGGAAAGCCCAGCACGAGCAGGACGATGATGGCAATGAAAAGGGTGATACCCATGGTGTGACCTTCAGATGGACGCTGCGGCGTCCGCGTTCATCTCGTCGGACTCGGCATAGCTGCCGGCCGTGATGTAGTTGCGTGCCACGAACAGCAGATGCACCAGCATCAGCACGAAGCCCACGGGCATCGCCAGATAGATATAGGAAATCGGAATGTCGGTGGCGGCCGTGGTCTGGAAGCGCGTGGCCCAGGCGTAGAGCACCGAGAAATAGGTCATGAACACGCAAAAACCCGCAATGCCCAGTACGACGACGGCGCGCAGGAAGCGCGCGGTGCGCGTGCTCACGGCGCGGTGCAGGTTGTCGATCGCGACATGGCCGCCAAAGCGCAGCACCAGGCCGGCGCCGAGGAACGTGACCCAGATCATCATGTGGCGCGCGACTTCCTCGGCCCAGACGAGGGAGTCGCCCGTGGTGTAGCGCAGCACCACGTTGGCAAAGACGATGCAGGCCATGGCCAGCAGCAGCACGATGAGCAGCCAGCGGTTGCAGGCGACCAGGGCGCGTTCGATTCGATCAAGCATATGCATGTCGGCTGCGGCAAGGCGCCGGGGAGGGCGCGGGCACAGTCGCTTTCTGAAAAGGAGTCACGGCGCGCACCGGGATGGCCCGGCGCGTGCGCTGCGCGGCCCGTAGGCCGCGCGGCAGGTCACTTGGTGTTGGCGATGGAGTCGAGCGTCTTCTGGCCGAACTTGGTCGCGTACTGCTTGTACGCTGGCTCGAGGGCCTTGCGGAAGGCTGCCTGGTCGACCTTTTCGACCACTTGCATGCCATGCGACTTGGCTTCCTCGACGCCCTTTTTCTCCACGGCGTCGACAAACGCGCGCGAGGCCAGCGCGCCGCTCTTGGCGCCCTGCGTGAAGGCGGCTTTTTGCGTGTCGTTCAGGCTGGCCCAGAAGCCGGGCGAGACGATCAGTGCCACGGGAGCGTAGACATGCGCGCTCAGCGTCAGGTGCTTTTGCACTTGCCACAGCTTGGCCGAGGACAGTACCGAGATCGGGTTTTCCTGGCCGTCGATCGTGCCCTGCTGCAGCGCGCCGATCACTTCGGGCCAGGACATGGGCGTGGGCGATGCGCCCAGGGTGCGGAAAGCGGTGATGTGCACCGGGTTTTCCGTGACGCGGATCTTCAGGCCCTTGAGGTCGGCCACGTTCTGCACCGCGTGCTTGTTGTTCGTGAGGTGGCGAAAGCCCTGCTCGCCCCAGGCCAGCGCGATCAGGCCGCGCTTTTGGAACTTGCCCAGCAGCTCCTGGCCAAACGTGCCGTCCAGCACCGCGCGCGCATGGGCGGTGTCGCGGAACAGGAAGGGAATGTCGACCACGCCGACGTCGGGCACGAAGTTGCTCAGCGCGCCCGTGGACACGATCACCGCCTCGACGGTGCCCAGCTGCAGGCCTTCGATCAGCTCGCGCTCGCCGCCCAATGCCGAGGCAGGGAACTGCTTGAACTTGAAGGCATTGCTGGTGCTCTTTTCCACCGAGTCGGCCCAGGCCTGGGCGGCGGCGCCGTAGTGCGAGTTGATCGCCAGCGCATACCCGATCTTGACTTCCTTGGATTGGGCAAGGGCCGGCATGGCAACGGCAGCAGCAGCAGTGGCAACGCAGGTGGCAACGAAGGAGCGGCGAATCAGGCGCATGGCTTTGTCTCTTGTAGATAAGGTGTTGGAACGGGAATGCTGGCGCATTTTAGGTGCTGTTGCGCCGGATCGAGTGGCCTTTGCGCAGGCGTTGTCGGACATGGTCGACATTCGCCGCGTCAGCTGCGCGCATTCGGCGATGGCATCCAGCGCCGAATGCGCGCGCCAAGGGGGTCATCGAGCGTTGACTCACTTCGGAGTCATGGCGTTCATACCAGTCTCAGCTTGCAAAACTGGCGTGTCGCTGCAAAGGGACGCCGAGCAAGGGCCGCCCCGCAGCGATGGTGTCGTCCCTAAGCGGGCCTCCCCCTCCACCGAAGGTTGAGAGGGGGAAGCCGGGGCCCGCCTAGGGCGTAAGCGGCTCAGGGGGTGCTCCCAAGAATGGCGCGCGACAGTTCCACGAAACCGTCGCCGCGCTCGCTTGGCGTCACATAGCGCGGCAGGTGGGTGAGCTGCGGCACGAAGCGCGCGATATTGGCCACGCCGAAGCTGTGGCCGAAGCGCTCGAACATCACCTGGTCATTGGTGGAGTCGCCGATGTAGACCCAGCGATCGAGCTCGGCCGCCAGGTCGCGCCCGAACAGCGTGCGCACGATCCACTGCGCGCCCTGCCACTTGTTGTGCGCGCCAAACCAGCCGTTGATATGGATCGAGCTCACGGTGGCGTTCATGCCGGCCGCGCGCATGATCGCCACGCATTCGTCGATCTGCGCTTGCGGCATTTCGGTGAATTCGCTGTGGTCGACGGCAATGTCGCACTCGCGGCCGGCCGAGTCGGTCGCGCGGCGCGCGCCGGGCACGCTGGCCTCGATCTGCGCCAGCACTTCCTGCATGCGCGCGAAATTGGCGCTGCGCGTGTCCGCGTCCTGCTGATAGAGCTTGTCGAGGCCGCCGGCCGCATTGCGGCGCAGCGCCACGGCGCCGTTCTCGGCAACGATGGCGTCCACGGGCCAGGCTTGCGCGAAAGGCTCGCTCCAGCCCACGGGCCGGCCAGTGATCGGCACCACCTTGAGGCCGGCTTCGCGCAGCGCGGCAATGGACGCGACCACATGTTCGGGCACGGCGCCGTCGGTGGTCAGGGTGTCGTCGATATCGGTGAGCACACCGAGCAACTGGCCCGCGGCAGGGCGGGGCCACTGCCCCAGGGGCAGCAAGTTTTCAAGAGGCATTATTGGGTCGGTTCGATGGTGTCTGAACCGTCCGCGCCGAGTTTGTCGAGGGCTTCGATCCTTCGACAGGCTCAGGACTCAGCGCGAACGGGAGCCAATCAGCTGTTGCTCAGCGACAGGCCCGCATGCTCGCGCAGCGGATGGAAGTGGATCTTGGGGAAGCGCTCCTGCGCCAGCCGCACGTCGTAGGGCGAGGTGCACAGGAAGGCCAGGGTATTGGCCGCATCGTGCGCCATGCGCAGCACATAGGCGTTCTCGAACTCGCGCAGCTCGGCCGGGCTGTCGGCCGTGATCCAGCGCGCGCCGGTGTACTGGCAGCCTTCGAGGCGGATGTCGGCGTCGTACTCGGCCTTCAGGCGGTGCTGCACGACTTCGAACTGCAGCTGGCCGATCGCGCCCAGCAGCATGTTGCCGCCGGCATCGGGCTTGAACACCTGGATCGCACCTTCCTCGCCGAGCTGGGCCAGGCCCTGCTGCAGCTGCTTGGTGCGCAGCGGGTTCTTCAGCACCACGGTCATGAACATTTCCGGTGCGAAGAACGGCAGGCCGGTGAACTGCAGCGCCGCGCCATCGGTGATGGTGTCGCCGAGCTGCACGCCGCCGTGGATGGTGAAGCCGATGATGTCGCCCGCGTAGGCCTCTTCGACGGCCTCGCGGCGCTGGCTCATGAAGGTCACGACCGAGGTCGGACGCATGTCCTTGCCGGTGCGCTGCACGCGCAGCTTCATGCCCGGGCTGTAGCGGCCCGAGGCCACGCGCACGAAGGCAATGCGGTCGCGGTGGTTGGCATCCATGTTGGCCTGGACCTTGAAGACCACGCCCGAAAAACCGGTGTCTTCGGGCTCGATGGTCTTGACCACGGGCTGCTTGTTCACCACCAGCGTGCTGACGCGCGGGCCTGGCGAGGGCGACATGTCGACCAGCGCATCGAGCACTTCCATCACGCCGAAGTTGTTCACGCCCGAGCCGAAGAACACCGGCGTGAGCTTGCCGGCGAGAAAAGCTGCGTGGTCCCAGGTCGGCGAAGCGCCGACGGCCAGCTCCATGCTTTCCATCGCGGTGTCGAAGGTGTCGCCAAAGCGCCCGCGCAAGTTGTCGACATCGGTCAGCGGGATGGCTTCGAAGTCCTGCGGGCGGCGCTCGCTGCCCGACTCGAACACCGTCATGGTGCGGGTGCGCAGGTTGATGATGCCGCCAAAGCTCTTGCCCTGGCCGACGGGCCAGGTCATCGGGCAGCAGGGCATGCCCAGCTCGCGCTCGACCTCGTCCATGATGTCCAGTGGATCGCGCACTTCACGGTCCATCTTGTTGACGAAGGTGATGATCGGCGTGTCGCGCTGGCGGCATACCTCGATCAGCCGGCGGGTCTGGGCCTCGACGCCGTTGGCCGCGTCAATGACCATCAGCGCCGAGTCGACGGCCGTGAGCACGCGGTAGGTGTCTTCGGAGAAGTCCTTGTGGCCCGGGGTGTCGAGCAGGTTGACCACATGGTCGCGGTAGGCCATCTGCATGACCGACGAGGCCACCGAAATGCCGCGCTGCTTTTCGATTTCCATCCAGTCGGAGGTGGCGTGGCGGCTGGCCTTGCGGCCCTTGACGGCGCCGGCGATCTGGATCGCGCCCGAGAACAGCAGCAGCTTCTCGGTCAGCGTGGTCTTGCCCGCATCCGGGTGGGAAATGATGGCGAAGGTGCGGCGGCGCCGGGTCTCAGAAGCGTAGGACACTGTTGGTACGGGTGCGTGGCCGCTCGCGATGAAGCGCGCGGCAGGAAGGCGGGGCAGGCGCTCGCACGTGCTGGGCGCTGGTGCAGCGCCGGCCGACGGGCCCGAGGAAGTCGAGGATTTTAACGACCGCAGCGCCGCAGTGGGGCGCGGCGGGAATAAACAGCCTGCGCGCCGGTCCTCATGTTGCGTCGCACAATCGGGGTTCTGTCGCTTTATCTCTCTGGCCATGTCTTCCCCCACCAGCGCCGCCGCTGCGCAAGCCTCCTGGGTCGTGCGCGGCTCGCCGGCCTATCGCCGCATCAGCCTGGCCCTGTTTCTCGCGGGTTTCGCGACCTTCTCGCTGCTGTATTGCGTGCAGCCCCTGCTGCCGGCGTTTGTCGCGCATTTCGGCGTGACGCCCGCGGCCAGCGCCCTGTCGCTGTCGCTGACCACGGGGTGCCTGGCGGTGGCCATCGTGCTGGCCGGTGCGCTGTCCGAGGGGCTGGGGCGGCGCGGCCTGATGTTTGTCTCGATGCTGGCGGCGGCAATGTGCAATCTCGCGGCCAGTCTCGCGCCGAGCTGGGAGGCGCTGCTGGCGGCGCGCGCGCTCGAAGGCCTGCTGCTGGGCGGCGTGCCCGCGGTGGCGATGGCCTATCTGTCCGAGGAAATCGAGCCCCGCGGGCTGGGCTTTGCGATGGGCCTGTATGTCGGCGGTTCGGCGCTCGGCGGCATGCTCGGGCGCGTGGCCATGGGGGCAATGACGGAGTACATCGACTGGCACTGGGCGCTGGCCGCGCTGAGCCTGGTCAACCTGCTGGCGGCGATCGGCTTTTACCTGCTGCTGCCGCCTTCGCGCAATTTCGTGCGCAAGACGGGCCTGGGCGCGGCCTACCACCTGCAGGCCTGGGGGCGGCATCTGGCGCAGCCCGGCCTGCTGTGGCTGTTCCTGATTGCCTTTGGCCTGATGGGCGTGTTTGTCAGCATCTACAACTACCTGGGTTTCCTGCTGGCTGATGCGCCCTATGCGCTCAGCCCGCTGCAGGTCAGCCACGTGTTCTACGCCTACCTGTTTGGCGCGGTGGCCTCGCCTGCCGCGGGCGCGCTGGCCGACCGCTTCGGGCGCGCACCCGTGCTGCTGGGCGGCGTGGCGCTGATGGTGCTGGGCCTGCTGCTGACGCTGGGCGCCGCGCTGGCGGCCATCGTCGCGGGCACCGTGCTGCTGACCATCGGCTTCTTTACGGCGCATTCGGTGGCCAGCGGCTGGGTCGGGCGGCTCGCGACCCAGGCCAAGGGCCATGCGTCGTCGCTGTACCTGCTGGGCTACTACCTGGGCTCGAGCCTGCTGGGCGCGGGCAGCGGGTGGTTCATGCAGCACACGGGCTGGTCGGGGCTGGTGGCGAGCATGCTGGCGCTGCTGGCGGGGGTGTTTGGGTTGGGGTTGCGGGTGCGCCATTTGGCGCGTCAGGTGACGCCCGCTGCGTGACTGGAAGGGGGGCCTTCATCCTTCGACAGGCTCAGGACGAACGGGTGGAGGAGCAAGCGCAGAGGCTTTTAAGTACAATAGTCGTTTTCCGAGGAGCGTTGCAGCGCACCCCGCACCTTCGAGGTGCCAGGCAGTGCGTGAGGCTCGGAACCCGCCGGGGTCAATAGGCCCGGCGTTTGCAACGACGCTCACCCACGTCGTCTGTGCGGTGAGTGTCTTCCCCCAGAGCGTGGTTTTGCCATCCGTAACGGAGAAAACCATGAACGCAGCTATTCCCCTGACCCCTGTTGAATCGGTCATTGCCGATATTTCCCTCGCTCCCTGGGGCCGTAAGGAAATCAGGATCGCCGAAACCGAAATGCCCGGCCTGATGGCCATCCGCGAGGAATTCGCCGCGGCCCAGCCGCTGCAGGGCGCGCGCGTCACCGGCTCGCTGCACATGACCATCCAGACGGCCGTGTTGATCGAGACGCTGCAGGCCCTGGGCGCGCAGGTGCGCTGGGCTTCGTGCAACATCTTCTCGACGCAGGACCATGCGGCCGCGGCGATTGCCGCCGGCGGCACGCCGGTGTTTGCCGTCAAGGGCGAATCGCTGGCCGATTACTGGGACTACACCCACCGCATCTTCGACTTCGGCCCCAAGGGCAGCGAAGGCGAAGGCCCGAACATGATCCTCGACGATGGCGGCGATGCCACCATGCTGATGCATCTGGGCCAGAAGGCCGAGAAGGATCTGTCGGTGCTGGCCAACCCCGGCAGCGAAGAGGAAGTCATCATGTTTGCCGCGATCAAGGCCAAGCTGGCGGTTGACGGCAGCTGGTACACGCGCAAGTCGGCGCAGATCATCGGCGTGACCGAGGAAACGACGACCGGCGTGCACCGCCTCAACGAGATGTCGGCCAAGGGCACCTTGCTGTTCCGCGCGATCAACGTCAACGACTCGGTGACCAAGAGCAAGTTCGACAACCTGTACGGCTGCCGCGAATCGCTGGTCGACGGCATCAAGCGCGCCACCGATGTGATGATTGCCGGCAAGGTCGCCGTCGTTGCCGGCTACGGTGACGTGGGCAAGGGTTGCGCCCAGGCGTTGCGCGCGCTCAGCGCCCAGGTCTGGGTCACGGAAATCGACCCGATCAACGCGCTGCAGGCCGCGATGGAAGGCTACAAGGTCGTGACCATGGAGTGGGCCGCCGACAAGGCCGACATCTTCGTGACCACGACCGGCAACCGCGACATCATCCGCCACGAGCACATGCTGGCGATGAAGGACCAAGCCATCGTCTGCAACATCGGCCACTTCGACAACGAAATCGACGTCGCTTCGATTGAAAAGTACGAGTGGGAAGAGATCAAGCCCCAGGTGGACCACATCACGTTCCCCGACGGCAAGAAGATCATCCTGCTGGCCAAGGGCCGTCTGGTGAACCTGGGCTGCGCCACCGGCCACCCGAGCTTCGTGATGAGCGCCTCGTTTGCCAACCAGACGATTGCCCAGATCGAGCTGTTCACCAAGCAGGACGTCTACGCCGTCGGCAAGGTCTACGTGCTGCCCAAGCATCTGGACGAAAAGGTCGCGCGCCTGCACCTGAAGAACGTCGGCGCGATGCTGACCGAGCTGACGGATAACCAGGCCGCCTACATTGGCGTGTCCAAGCAGGGCCCTTACAAGCCTGACACTTACCGCTACTAAAAGCGGTTCGACCATGCCGCGCGACGGCATGGCTTGGAGACATCTCCGCCCCTGAGGCAATTCCAGACAGCCCAACCGTTCGTGGTGAGCCTGTCGAACCATGGACGGCCGTCCTCAAAACTTGAGCACAGGCCCTTCATCCTTCGACAAGCTCAGGACGAACGGAATCTTTGACTGACTTGAATTGCCTGCCTGAGGGCCCTTTGCTGCCGGCCCCCGGGCCGGCGGTTGCTATTCCTTTTTTAGACGGATTTCATCCATGCGTGCCGATCAATTGCTTGTAGACCAGGGACTGGCCGCTTCACGCGCGCAGGCCCAGCGCCTGATTGCTTCCGGTGTCGAATGGCGCACCGCCGCCACCGGCCTGTGGCAGGCCATCAAGAAGAACAGCGAAGACCTCGTGGCCGATGCCGAGCTGCGGCTGCTGGACGTTGCCGCGGCGCGCTATGTGTCGCGCGGCGGGCTCAAGCTCGAAGGCGCGCTGGCGTCGTTCAAGGTCTCGGCCCAGGGCAAGTGGTGCCTCGACGTGGGGCAATCCACGGGTGGCTTCACCGACTGCCTGCTGCAGCAGGGCGCCGAGCGCGTCGTTGGCGTGGACGTGGGCCATGACCAGCTCAACCTGACGCTGCGCGGCCACGAGAAGATCGTCTGCCTCGAGCGCGTCAATGCGCGCACGCTCGATGTCGACACGCTGCTCGAGGCGGGTGCGTTCGAGGGCGCGCCCGATGATTCCCAGCAGTTCGCGCTGATTGTCGGCGACCTGTCCTTCATCTCGCAGACGCTGGTGCTGCCGGCCGTGGTGCCGTTTCTCGCGCCCGCGGGCGACCTGGTGATGCTGGTCAAGCCGCAGTTCGAGCTGCAGCCCGAGCACATCGGCAAGGGCGGCATGGTGCGCGATACGGCCTCGTATGCGGTGGTCGAAAAGCGCATCCGCGAATGCCTGGCCGAGCTGGGCCTGGAAGTGCGCGGCTGGATCGACAGCCCGATCACCGGCGGGGACGGCAACCGTGAATTCTTTGTGCACGGGCGGAGGAGCGCATGAGCCTGGCGACGACCCTTCCCATCAGCTACGAGTTCTTTCCGCCCAAGACCCCCGAGGGCGCGCAGAAGCTGCGCGGCGTGCGCCAGCAGCTGCTGGTGCGCCGGCCCGAATTCTGCTCGGTGACCTATGGCGCGGGTGGTTCGACGCAGTCGGGCACTTTCAGCCTGGTGCAGGAAATCCAGCAGGAAGGCATGAGCGCGGCCTCGCACTTTTCCTGCGTGGGCGCGTCGCGAGGCAGCGTGCGCGCCGAGTTGCGCGAGCTGCAGTCCATGGGCATTTCGCGGCTCGTGGCGCTGCGCGGCGACCTGCCCAGCGGCTACGGTCTGGGCGGCGAGTTCCAGTATGCGAGCGATCTCGTGGCCTTCATCCGGGCGGAATTCGGCGACGCGTTCCATATCGAGGTCGCGGCCTATCCCGAGATGCATCCCCAGGCGCGCTCGCCCCAGGCCGACCTGCAGGCGTTTGCCGCCAAGGTCCACGCTGGCGCCGACTCGGCCATCACCCAGTACTTCTACAACGCCGACGCTTATTTCCGCTTCGTCGACAGCGTGCGCGCGCTGGGTTTGGACATTCCCGTGGTCCCTGGCATCATGCCGATCACGAGTTCCACCCAGCTGCTGCGCTTTTCGGATGCCTGCGGCGCGGAAATTCCGCGCTGGATCCGCCTGCAGTTGCAGGGCTATGGCGATGACACCGCCTCCATCAAGGCCTTTGGCCTCGACGTCGTGACCGAGCTGTGCGAGCGCCTGCGTGCCCAGGGCGCGCCCAGCCTGCACTTCTACACCATGAACCAGAGCGCCGCCGTGCTGGCCATCAGCGAACGCTTGGGCTTGTAAGCATTGCGGCCGGGCCCGGGCCTTGCCTGGTTGGGCCGCACTTCCAGGAAGAACAATGGATGAACACAAGAGCCGCCCCGCGCGGTGGACCCGCTGGTCCGGCCTGATCGGCGTGTCGTTGTGGCTCGCGGCCTGCGTGCCGCTGCCGGTGGCCCAGACGCCCGAGGGCCTGCCCGGCTGCCGCCTGCCGGTGGGCGGCGGTGAGGGCGACACCTCGACCCAGCCCTGTCCCGCACCGTCCGCGTCGCTCCAGCCGCTGGAGCCCTATGTGCAGCTGGATCCGGAGCCGCGCATGCCGCGCACGCCGCGGCGGCCCGCGGTGGTGATTCCGCCCGTGGTCGAGCCGGTGCCCCCCACCGCTTCGCCCTACGAGCTGTCCCCGCCGCGCGAGAGCGACCAGAAGGGGCTCGCATCCTGGTATGGCGAGCGCTTTCACGGCCGGCGCACCGCCAGCGGCGAGCGTTTCGACAGCCAGGAGATGACGGCCGCGCACCGCACGCTGGCCTTCGGCACGCGCGTGTGCGTGCGCAGCGCCATCACCGGCAAGGCGGTCGTGGTGCGCATCAATGACCGCGGGCCCTTTTCCCACAACCGGTTGATCGACCTGAGCCAGGGCGCGGCCGAAGCGCTGGGCATGATCGGCCTGGGCATCAAGCCGGTCGAGCTGTGGCAGCTGGAAAACGACGAGGAAGATTGCCCTGAAGTGCTGGAAGATGGCAGCGGCAAGCGCCTTGCCGGGCGCAAATCCGTGGCGCCGGCAGCGAAAAATACCCGTGCCGTGACGCGCAGTAGAGCTCCCGCCAGGAAGCCCATCCGAAAGCGGTGAGCGCCCAAAGAAAAAGCCAGGCATCTGCCTGGCTTTTTCTGTTGCTGCACCGGTAGGATCAGCCTCCCGACTCCAGCGTGAAGGTTGCATTCCCATCCTGCCCCAGCAGCTTGACCAGCTGCGGCATGGCCGGCTTGAGCAGTTCCTTGAGCTGGAAGGGCGGGCTGACGATGAACATGCCGCTGGCGGGCAGGCCGCCGCGCTCGGAGGTCTTGTTGCTCTTCACCGTGAGCGTCACGTGCAGCCAGCCCTTGCCGGCCTTGACGGCCATGGTCTTGAGGCGGCGCGGCAGGTCGTGGGCCTCGGGGCGCGGAATGATGGGATACCAGACCGCGTAGGTGCCCGTGGGGAAGCGCTTGAGGCTGTCCGCCACCATGTCAAGGACACGGCCGTAGTCGGTCTTGATTTCGTAGCTCGGGTCGCACAGCAGCAGCGCGCGGCGCGACACCGGCGGCAGGAATTTCTTCACGCCCTCGAAGCCGTCTTCATGCAGCACGGCCAGCTGGCGGCCGGCCTCGAGCTGGGTCACGTTGCCCGCCAGCGAGCGCATGTCGGTCGGGTGCAGCTCGAACAGCTTGAGCTTGTCGTGCGAGCGCAGCAGTGCCTGGCTGATGAACGGCGAGCCCGGGTAGTTGCGGATGTTGCTGCCCTGGTTGAAGGAGCGCACCAGCGCGAGGTACTCCTGCAGGATGGGCGCGAGTTCCTCGGCCGGCGTCTGCGCCAGCTTGAGGATGCCTTCGCTGGCTTCGCCGCTCTTGGCGGCGTAGTCGCCGTCAAGGCGGTACAGGCCGGCGCCGGCGTGCGTATCCAGAACGGTCAGCGCCGCGTCTTTCTGCGTGAGGTATTGCAAGGTGGCAATCAGCACCGCGTGCTTGAGCACGTCGGCGTGGTTGCCCGCATGGAAGGCGTGGCGATAACTGAACATGGGGCAATGGTAACCAGCCGCTGCCGGGAAGCAAGCACGCAGGTTTTTGGGAATGGACAGGTATTTTTACATGCCGGACAAGGACATGCAGGACAAGGGTTGCCGTATTTCGTATAATGGAGGGCTTCGCAGCGATTTTTGGTCCCGCGGCGGAGTGTGTGCGGCTTGTATTGGCTGCGTGCATTACCACCTAAGAGGCTTCCTTCAGAGAAGCGCCGACCGTGGAAAAGGACCTTCAAACCCTCTTATCGAAAAGAGAAAACTCATGTCTACATTCAGCGCAAAACCCGCTGAGGTGCAACACGAGTGGTTTGTGATTGACGCCACCGACAAGGTGCTCGGACGGGTAGCCAGCGAAGTTGCCCTCCGTCTGCGCGGCAAACACAAAGCCATTTATACACCTCACGTTGATACCGGCGATTTCATCGTCATCATCAACGCAGCCCAGCTCAAAGTGACTGGCACCAAGTCCCTGGACAAGGTGTACTACCGTCACTCCGGTTACCCCGGCGGCATCACTGCCACGAACTTCCGTGACATGCAGTCGAAGCACCCTGGCCGTGCTCTGGAAAAGGCCGTCAAGGGCATGCTGCCCAAGGGTCCTCTGGGCTACGCCATGATCAAGAAACTCAAGGTGTATGGCGGTGCTGAGCATCCCCACACCGCACAGCAGCCCAAAGCGCTGGAAATCTAAGGAGCCTTGAGATGATTGGTGATTGGAACAATGGCACTGGCCGTCGCAAATCCAGCGTCGCCCGCGTGTTTCTGAAAAAGGGTTCCGGCAAGATTACTGTGAATGGCAAAGACATTCAAGAGTACTTCGGCCGTGAAACTTCCATCATGATTGCCAAGCAACCGCTGGCACTCACGGAAAACCTCGAAACCTTCGACGTCATGATCAACGTGCACGGCGGCGGCGAATCCGGCCAGGCCGGTGCTGCCCGTCACGGTGTGACGCGTGCCCTGATCGACTATGACGCAGGCCTCAAGCCCGTCCTGAGCCAAGCTGGCTTCGTGACGCGCGATGCCCGTGAAGTCGAGCGTAAGAAGGTCGGTCTGCGCGGTGCGCGCCGCGCCAAGCAGTTCTCCAAGCGTTAAGCCCAGAGCACTGCAGTCTGCCGGACTCCGTTCGGCAGGCGCACGAAAAGCCACCTTCGGGTGGCTTTTTGCTTTTGTACAGGGCCGTGCAGGCGGTAATGGCCCCACTGCCCTTGTCGGCAAGCACGGGGTGGTCGGAATTCCCGAGCGATTTGCAGTACCATTTCCCTCAAACCTTGAATACCGGAGTACCCACATGAGCGCCCTTGCAGAAAACATCCAGAGCGAAATGCCTTCTCCCATCCTCTTCACCGACAGTGCCGCCGCCAAGGTGGCAGACCTGATCGCCGAGGAAGGCAACCCGGAGTTGAAGCTGCGCGTGTTCGTGCAGGGCGGCGGCTGCTCGGGCTTCCAGTACGGTTTCACCTTCGATGAGATCACCAACGAAGACGACACCACGATGACCAAGAACGGCGTGTCGCTGCTGATCGACGCGAAGAGCTATCAGTACCTGGTCGGCGCCGAGATCGACTACAAGGAAGACCTGCAGGGTGCGCAGTTCGTGATCAAGAATCCGAACGCCACCACGACCTGCGGTTGCGGCTCCAGCTTCTCCGCTTGAGCCAGGGCGACCCTGCGCACTGCAGGGCCCTCTGCCCAACCGCCTGACCCAGGCGGTTTTTTTACGTCCGCCTTGGGCACTGATATCTTTCCATGACGCTTGTTCGCTCGAATTCCGTGCTGCTGTGGCTGGTGGCGCTGGGCTTTTTCATGCAGACGCTGGATGCCACCATCGTCAACACGGCGCTGCCCGCGATGGCGCTGGCGCTGGGCGAAAGCCCGCTGCGCATGCAGTCGGTGATCGTGGCCTATTCGCTGACCATGGCGCTGGTGATTCCGGCGTCGGGCTGGGTGGCCGACCGCTTCGGCACGCGGCGGGTGTATCTGACGGCCATCGCGCTGTTCGTGCTCGGCTCGCTGCTGTGCGCGATTGCCGCCAGCCTGAACCAGCTGGTGCTGGCGCGCATTGTCCAGGGCTGCGGCGGCGCGCTGCTGCTGCCCGTCGGGCGCCTGGCCGTGCTGCGTGCCTTTCCGCGCGACCAATTCCTCAAGGCAATGAGTTTTGTCACCTTGCCTGGGCTGGTGGGTCCGCTGATCGGCCCGACGCTGGGCGGCTGGATGGTGGAATACGCGTCATGGCACTGGATCTTTCTGGTCAATGTGCCGGTGGGGCTGCTGGGACTGGCGGCCACGCTGCGCCACATGCGCGATGCCGAGCCCATTGCCAGCCGGCGCTTCGATGCCGTGGGCTACGCGCTGCTGGCCTTTGCGATGGTCGCGGTATCGATGGCGCTCGAAGGCATGGCCTTGCTCGGCGTGGTGGGCGCAGTGGCGCTGCTGGGCGCGGGCGCAGGCAGCCTGCTGGTCTATTGGCAGCATGCACGGCGTCGGCCCGATCCGCTGTTTGCACCCGCGCTGTTTGCCGTGCGCAGCCTGCGCATCGGCTTGCTCGGCAATCTGTTCTCGCGCCTGGGCGGCTCCTGCATTCCGTTTCTGATTCCGCTGGTGCTGCAGGTGTGCCTGGGCTTTTCGCCCATGGAGGCCGGCATGATGATGCTGCCGACGGTGCTGGCCAGCATGATGGTCAAGCGCATTGCCGCGGTGCTGATCGGCCGCTGGGGCTACCGGCGCACGCTGGTGGCCAATACGGTGCTGCTGGCGCTGATGATCGCCAGCTTTGCGCTGGTCACGCCGGACCAGCCGCAGTGGCTACGCATCCTGCAGCTGCTGATATTTGGCGCCACCAACTCGATGCAGTTCACGGCCATGAACACCGTCACGCTCAAGGACCTGGAAGCGAACCATGCCAGCAGCGGGACCAGCTTGCTGTCGATGGTGCAGATGCTGGCCATGGGCCTGGGCGTGGCCATCGCGGGGGCGGTGCTGGCGGGTTTCCATGCGCTGTGGGGCCAGGCCCGGCCCGAGGCGGTGCTCAATGCCTTTCAGGCCACCTTTGCCTGCATGGGCCTGCTGACGCTGTTTTCGGCGTTGATCTTTGCCCGGCTTGAGCGAGGCAACTGAAGCCTACGCCGGGTAGATCGCGCCGAGCACGCGCGGGCCGCGCGCGCCGGTCACGCGTGCCAGGTTGCCCGGCAGGCCCAGCAGCGTCTGGCGCGCAAGCCAGGCAAAGGCTGCGGCTTCCACCTGCAGTGGCGGCAGGCCGCTGGCCGTCGTCGACTGCACGCGCAGCGCGGGCAGCAGCGCGCCCAAGCGCGCCATCAGATATCCGTTGAGCGCGCCGCCGCCGCAGACCAGCAGCTGCTGCGCACCCAGCCCCCAGCGCCGCGCGGCATCGGCGCAGGCGCGCGCGGTGAACTCGGTCAGCGTGGCCTGCACGTCCTCAGCGCGGGTGCCCGGCGACAGCGTATCGAGCTGGCGCTGCAGCCAATCGAGGCTGAAAAGATCGCGGCCCGTGCTCTTGGGCGGGGGCTGGCGCAAAAAGGGCTCGTCCAGCAGTTGTTCGAGCAGCGCCGGCAGTATGCCGCCGCTGGCCGCCCAGGCGCCGTTGTCGTCATAGGGCTGGCCCGTGTGGCGCTGGCACCAGGCATCCATCAGCGCATTGCCCGGGCCGCAATCGAAGCCGCTCACGGCGCCATCGGCGGGCAGCACGCTCAGGTTGGAGATGCCGCCGATATTGAGCACCAGCAGCGCCTGCCCCGGCTGGCCAAACACGCTCTGGTGGAAGGCCGGCACCAGCGGCGCGCCCTGGCCACCCGCGGCCACGTCGCGGCTGCGAAAGTCGGCCACCACGCTGATGCCACAGCGCTCGGCCAGCAGCGCCGGGTTGTTGAGCTGCAGCGTATAGCCGGTACCGTCAAACATCTGCGGCCGGTGGCGCACCGTCTGGCCGTGGGCCCCCACGGCGCGCACGCTGGAGGCGGGCAGGCCGGCGCGCTGCAGCAGTTGCTGGACCACCTCGGCATAACAGTTGGCCAGTGCATTGGCCGCCAGCGCGGCGCGGTGCAGCTCGTTTTCGCCCGGGGTGTTGAGCTCCAGGAGCTCGGCGCGTAGTCCGACAGTGAAGCTGCAGCTCGCATGCTGCAATACCTCCATGTGGCCACGGAACCCAACCAGCACCCCATCGACGCCATCGAGCGAGGTGCCCGACATCAGGCCGATATACAGATCTGGGGTAGGGGTTGTAACTGACATGAATGCAATGGTAGTGGTGCAGCAACCGGGCAGATGCAAAAAAAGCCGCTGGGCAGCGGCTTTTTTGGCGGTGGAGGGCGGCGAGTTACTCGGCGCTGGCCAGCGTCTGCTGGGCCGATTCCAGGGCCAGGCGCATCTGCGCGGCCTGGCGGTTGAAGCTCGCACGCACTGCCGGCGAGATCGGGCGTGCCGCCTGGGCCGTGCCAATCACCGTGAGCGGGTCCTGGGCCTTGCCATCGACGCGCACTTCGAAGTGCAGGTGCGGGCCGGTAGCCCAGCCAGTGGAGCCGACAGCGCCAATGGTGCTGCCCTGAGCAACGCTGGCGCCCTGGCGTACGTCAATTCGGCTCAGATGGGCATAGACCGTGACGTTGTTGTCGGGATGCTTGACGAAAACCACATTGCCATAACCGTTTTGCACGCCGGCAAAATCAACCACTCCGTCGGCCACGGTGCGCACCGCGGTACCCGTGGGGGCCGCGAAGTCGGTGCCATTGTGGGCGCGCCAGGTGTTGTGCACCGGATGGAAGCGCATCGCAAAGCCGCTGCTCACGCGCGAGAAAGCCAACGGGGCCGAAAGATAGGAACGCTCGAGGCTTGAGCCGTCCATGGCGAAATAGGCGCCCTTGGTGCCAGGTGCCTGGAACCACATGGCCTGGTGCACGGTGCCATTGTTGTTGAAGTCGGCGCTCAGCAGGCGGCCGCTGCGCAGTGGTTCGCCATCGGCTTCCAAAGTTTCATAGACCAGCGTGAAGCGGTCGTCCTTGCGCAGCGAACGGCGGAAATCGATCTTGCCGTTGAACACCTCGGCCAGCTGCGAAGCCACGGCATCGGGGATGTTGGCGGCATCGGTCGCGGCAAACAGCGAGCTCTGGATGACACCGCCGGCAAGGCGCTGATTCGACACCATTTCGCCGGTTTCCAGGCGGGTCACAAAACCCTTGCCCTGGCGTTCCACCACCAGGCGCTGGAATTTGGTACCTTCATCTTCGGGTGCCCAGCGTGCGGTCAGGCGCGTCAACTGGTGATCGTTGGTGGCTTCAGCGGAGATCAGCCGGCCGCTGCGTGCCAGCAGATTCTGGCGCACCTGTTCGTTGCTGCGCAGGTAGGCGGAGGCTTCGGGGTCGGCAACGCCCAGGCGCTGCAGCAAGGCTTCGGCGTTATCGTTGGCGCGCGACAGGTCGGAGCGGTAGAGCGCGAAATCCTGCAACTCGTTGAGCTCGACCAGGGGAGTGTCATCGGCCAGCGAGGCGACCTGATGGGTCAGCGTGCGTACGGGAAGGTCGGATGGATCGGGACCCAGCGATGCCACGGCAAACGCACCGCCACCAGCCGTGAGCAGCAGGGCTGCCAGCGCGGCAGTGACGCGCTTGGGATGGTGTTGCAGGGTGTTACGAACATAGGCAAAAACGGTGTTGCCGACAATGATCAGACCAGATTTCAAAATGATGTTCCTGTGTCAGTGCGCGTCAAGCAATCAAATCGATGGGGGCAGTGAGGTGTGGCAGGACGCGCGTTCCAGGGAGAGGAAGCCATGCGGCAGATGCCGATACGGGGACCCTACTAGAATTCGCCACAGCGATAAGCGATGAATTATAGCGGGGTCGACTTCCCCGCCCTCGAAAAAAACCCTTATGAATCAACCTGTTGTTACAACATATCCGATCACTGATGGCGTAGGACAAGCGCTCGAAACCACTTTGCGCGGCGTCGAGGAGCTGCTGCCGCAGGAAGAATGGAAGCGCAAGTTGGCACGTTCCGAAGCCACGGGCGTGCCGCTTCGGGTGAAGCTCGGTCTCGATCCTACGGCGCCGGATATTCATATCGGTCATACGGTGGTGCTCAACAAGATGCGCCAGTTGCAAGATCTGGGCCACCAGGTGATTTTCCTGATCGGCGATTTCACGACGCTGATCGGCGACCCCTCGGGGCGCAACTCCACACGGCCCCCGCTCACGGCCGAGCAGATCAAGGTCAACGCCGAAACCTACTATCGCCAGGCGGCGATGGTGCTGGACCCGGCCCGCACCGAGGTGCGCTACAACAGTGAATGGTGCGACCAGCTCGGCGCGCGCGGCATGATCGAGCTGTCGGCCAAGTACACCGTGGCGCGGATGATGGAGCGCGACGACTTCCACAAGCGCTTCCACGGCGGTCAGTCGATCTCGCTGCACGAGTTTCTCTACCCGCTGCTGCAGGGCTATGACTCGGTGGCGCTCAAGGCCGATCTCGAACTCGGCGGCACCGACCAGAAATTCAACCTGCTGATGGGGCGTCACCTGCAGCAGGAGTACGGCCAGGAGCCGCAGTGCGTGCTCACCATGCCGCTGCTCGTTGGTCTCGACGGCGTCGAGAAGATGTCCAAGTCGAAGAACAACTATATCGGCATCACCGAGGAAGCCAACACCATGTTCGCGAAGGTGCTGTCGATCTCCGACACGCTGATGTGGGACTGGTACACGCTGCTGTCGTTCAAGAGCCTGGCCGAGATCGCCGCGCTCAAGGGCGAGATCGCGGGCGGGCGCAATCCCAAGGATGCCAAGGTCATGCTGGCCAAGGAAATCACCGCGCGCTTCCATTCGGCCGCCGCGGCCGAGGCCGCCGAGCAGGATTTCATCAACCGCAGCAAGGGCGGCGTGCCCGACGAGATCCCCGAAGTGCAGCTGGCCGGCGCGCCGCTGGGCATCGGCGCGCTGCTCAAGCAGGCGAATCTCGCGCCTTCGAGCAGCGAAGCCAACCGCCTGATCGATGGCGGCGGCGTACGCGTTGACGGTGCGGTGATCAGCGATCGCGGGCTCAAGCTGGATGCGGGCACTTATGTGGTGCAGGTCGGCAAGCGCAAGTTCGCGAAAGTGACGCTCACCCCCTGAGCTGGTCAATCACCGTTCGCGGTGATCCTGAGCTTGCCGGGCCCCCCGTCGAAGGAGCGAACCCTGGACGGCCTGCACTCCGAACCAGGGCACGGCGTGTCTTGGAGGACAGGCCATTCATCCTTCGACGGGCTCAGGACGAACGGAACTAGAACTGGGCTCAATGACTAACCGTTCGTGGTGAGCCCGTCGAACCATGAACGGCCTGTCGGCCAGAAAATTGACCACAGTTACCCTCAGGGCGCTGCTCCCATGGCACTGCGGGTCAAGGCTGCCTGGGCTCTGAGCCAGTCGCAAAACGCCTGCACTTCGGGGCGCAGCGCGCTGCGCGGCCCTGGCAGCAGCCAATAGGCCAGCGGCGAGTCAAGCCGGTGCGTCGGCAGCACCTCGACCAGGTCGCCGCTGGCCAGCGCGTCGGCCACCAGTGGCAGGCGCGCTATCGCCAGGCCCTGGCCGGCCAGCGCGGCCTGGACGATCTGGTGGGCGTAATTGAAATACAGCCAGCGCGGCGGCTGCAGCGGCTCGCAGCCATGCGCATGGAACCAGCGCTGCCAGCCCAGCCAGGCGAGCTGCGGCAGGCGCTGGGCGTCGCCGGTCTCGATCAGCGTGAAGCGCGCGGCATCGGCCGGCGTGCGGATGGCGGGCTGGCTGCGCAGCAGCCAGGGGCTGGCGACCACCGCCAGCTGCTCGCCAAACAGCCGTTCGGCGGATGCGCTTTCGGGCGCGCGGCTGTAGCGCAGCGCCAGGTCGACATCCGTGGTTTCCATGTCCATCACCGTGTCCGAGGTGTCGATGCGAATGTCGATATCGGGAAACTCGCGCTGAAAGGCTTCGAGCCGGGGGATGAGCCACATCGCGGCAAAGCTGGCCCAGGTGGTGATGGCCACGCTCTTGCGCCCGGCTGCCTGGCGCAGCTGGCGCACGGCGGCGTCGATGCGTTCGAGCCCTGGCGCGACGGCGCGCAGCAACTGCACGCCGGCGCCGGTGAGCTCGACGGCGCGCGTGTGGCGCAGGAACAGCGCCACGCCGACTTCGTCTTCCAGTGCCTGGATCTGCCGGCTCACGGCCGAGGGCGTGAGCGCCAGCGTATCGGCCGCGGCGCGGAAGTTCAGGTGCTCGGCCGCTGCCACGAATGCGCGCAGGTGGCCGGCCGCCACGGTGCGCGTGCGCAGCGGCGCAGGACCGGGCGAGGGGGGAGGCAAAGAGGGCATGGACAGCTCCAGGGCAGGAATATGGCGGCGCGGCACCAGGTTGCAGGGCCCTGAAATGTAAAAGACAGGGGCCCGCCAGCGACCGGGTGCCAGCGGCGACAGACGCAGCGTGATCGGGGCGCGATAATTCGCGCCAGCTCCTCTGCGCCGCCAAGGCGCGGACTTTCGATCATGACAGGCAATCAAATGACAGCAGCACTGGACCTCATCATCATGGCCGCGGGCAAGGGCACGCGCATGAAAAGCCGCCTTCCCAAGGTATTGCAGCGCCTGGCGGGGCGGCCCCTGCTCCAGCATGTGCTGGACCAGGCGGCGCATCTGGGCGCGCGCAGCGCGGTGGTGGTGACCGGGCATGGCGCCCAGCAGGTGGAAGATGCCATCACGGCGGCGGCGCAGGCCGCGCCCGCGGGCTTTGCGCTGAAATTCGTGCGCCAGGAGCCGCAATTGGGCACGGGCCATGCGGTGCAGCAGGCGGTGCCGGCGTTGCCCGGGGATGGCGTGGCCGTCGTGCTGTCGGGCGATGTGCCGCTGACCGAAGCGGCAACGCTGCAGGCTTTGGTCGATGCTGCGGGCAGCGAGCGGCTGGCGCTGCTGACCGTGGCGCTGCCCGACCCGACAGGCTATGGCCGCATCGTGCGCACCCCCGACGGCGCGGTGCAGGCGATTGTCGAGCACAAGGATGCGAGCGAAGCGCAGCGGCGCATCGGCGAAATCTACAGCGGCATCATGGCCGTGCCCGCGCGGCTGCTGGCCGGCTGGCTGGGGCGCCTGCACAACAACAATGCCCAGGGCGAGTACTACCTGACCGATATCGTCGCCATGGCCGTGGCGGACGGCGTGCCCGTGGTGGCGCACTGCATTGACGACGCGCTGCAGGTGGCGGGCGTCAACAGCCCGGTGCAGCTCGCGCAGCTCGAGCGCGCGCACCAGCTGCGCCAGGCGCACCGGCTGATGGAGCAGGGCGTGCGGCTGGCCGATCCCGCGCGCTTCGACCTGCGCGACGATGCGCGCAGCGGCGCGCGCGCCGCGCTGGACTGCGGCCAGGACGTGGAAATCGATGCCGGCTGCATCTTCACCGGCGCGGTGGCCATTGGCGAAGGCGCATCGATCGGCGCGCACTGCTGCATTGCCAACGCCTCGATTGGCGCGGGCGCGGTGATCCACCCCTATACCCATATCGATGGTGACAGGCTCGGCGTGTCGGTGGGCGCGGATGCGCTGATCGGCCCGTTCGCGCGGCTGCGCCCCGGCGCGCAGCTCGGGCGCGAAGTGCATATCGGCAACTTCGTCGAAGTCAAGAACAGCACCCTGGCCGATGGCGCCAAGGCCAACCACCTTGCCTATCTGGGCGATGCCACGGTGGGCGAACGCGTGAACTACGGTGCGGGCAGCATCACGGCCAACTATGACGGCGTCAACAAGCATCGCACCGTGATCGAGGCCGACGCACATATCGGCAGCAATTGCGTGCTGGTGGCGCCGGTCACGGTGGGCGCGGGCGCGACCGTCGGGGGTGGATCGACCATTGCCAAGGATGTGCCCGCGGGCACGCTGGGCGTGGCGCGCAGCCGCCAGGCCAATATCAGCCATTGGAAACGGCCCGCCAAGCTGCCCAAGCCATGATGCCCGAGCCTGCAGCCGACGCTGCGCCTCCTGCCGACCTGCCGCAGGCGCTGGCGCTGCTGGCCGAGCGCGAGCAGGAGCTGGCGGCGCTGCGCGCCAGCCATGAAGAATGGCTGCGCGCGCTCTCGCATGACCTGGGCGCGCCGCTGCGCCATATCACCTCGTATGCGCCGCTGCTGCGCGAGACGATGCATGCGGCGGGCCTGCAGGGGCCCGATGCACAGGATGCGGAGCAGTTTCTCGGCGTGATGGAGCAGGCCGCGCGGCGCATGGGTACCATGCTCGACGGGGTGCTGCAGATGGCGCAGATGCTGCGCGGGCCGCCGCGGCTGCAGGACGTGGACCTGGCGCGGATGGCCGGCGAAGTGCGTGCGGCATTGATTGCGGCCGAACCCGCGGCGGCGCAGGCGCAGTGGCAGCTGCCGCAGCTGCCCGTGCCGCTGCGGGCCGACCCGCAGCTGCTGCGGCCGATGCTGGCGGCGCTGTTTGACAACGCGCTCAAGTTTTCGCGCGCTCGGCAACTGCCGTGCATCAGCCTGCAGACGCAGGCATTGCCCGGCGGCGGACTGCGCTGGCGGGTGGAGGACAACGGGGTGGGCTGCGACGGCGCGCGCGCGGTCCAGGTGTTCGGGCTGTTCCAGCGCCTGCACCGGGAAAGCGAATTCGAAGGCGTGGGCGTGGGCCTGGCGCTGGTGCAGACCGCGGCGCATCAACAGGGCGCCCAGGTGGCGCTGCGCAGCGCCCCCGGCCAGGGCTGCAGCGTCGAGGTGCACTGGCCGGCGCCGGCGCCATAGACGGCATCAGCGCAGGCGGGCCAGCGGGACCTTGGTTTCGAACTTGGCGCGCTTGGTGGCAAAGAACGCGCGCACATTGCGCACATTGCTGTCCTGCGTGAACAGGCGCTGGGTCAGCGCGAGGTATTCGGGCATGTCGCGCGTATAGGTGGCCAGCATGAAGTCGGGGCCGGGCGAGACGCGCCAGCACTGCTGCACGGCCTCTTCGGCCACGGCGCGTGCCTCGAAGTGCTCCAGCGCCTGCGCGTCCTGGCGGTCCAGCGTGACTTCGACCCACGCGGTGAGGCCATGCCCGGTCAGTGCGTGGAGCCGCTCGGGCTGCAGGAACGCGACCTGCCGCTCGATGATGCCTTGCTCGTGCAGCCGCCGCACGCGGCGCAGGCAGGTCGGCGGCGAGACATTGACGCGCTCGGCCAGCGCCTGGTTGCTCAGACTGGCGTCATGCTGCAACAAATCAAGTAACTGAAGGTCAACGTCGTCAAGCATTTATTTCGTCTTTGTGTTTGATATGAAATCCAATTTCATCTTCGGATGCATTGGAAATAATATTTCATTTGCAAGGAAATAATGATCATAAATTTCCCGCCACCCAGCATAGCATCGCCTGTCTTTCTTCAGGAGCATCCCAATGTGTGGCATCGTCGGCGCCGTTTCCCATCGCAATATCGTTCCCGTGCTGGTGCAGGGGCTGCAGCGGCTCGAATACCGCGGGTATGACTCGTGCGGGGTAGCCGTGCACCGGCTGGATGCGTCGGGCACGCGCAGCATCGGCCTGGAGCGCGCGCGCAGCACGGCGCGCGTGGCCGAGCTGCTGGCGCAGGTGCAGACCGAGAACCTGCATGGGTTCACCGGCATTGCCCACACGCGCTGGGCCACGCATGGCGAGCCGGCGGTGCGCAATGCCCACCCGCATTTCAGCTACGGCCCGGGCGAAGCCCAGCCCGGCCAGGCCGCGCGCGTGGCGCTGGTGCACAACGGCATCATTGAAAACTACGAAGCCCTGCGCCGCGCGCTGCAGGCCAAGGGCTATGTGTTCGTGAGCCAGACCGACACCGAAGTCATTGCCCACCTGGTCGACAGCCTCTACAGCGGCGACCTGTTCGAAGCCTTTCGCGCCGCGGTGGCGCAGCTGCAGGGAGCGTATGCGCTGGCCGTCATGCACAAGGACGAACCCGAGCGCCTGGTCAGCGCGCGCGCGGGCTCGCCGCTGATCTTGGGCGTCGGCGAGGGCGACGAGCATTTCATTGCCAGCGATGCGATGGCGCTGGCCGGCGTCACCGACCAGATCGTCTACCTCGAAGAGGGTGACATGATCGATCTGCAGCGCGGCCGCTACTGGCTGTTCGACAAGGACGGCGAGGCGCTCACGCCCGAGCAGCGCCCGGTGCGCACGGTGTATGCACACAGCGGCGCGGCCGAGCTCGGGCCGTATCGCCACTACATGCAAAAAGAGATCTTCGAGCAGCCGCGCGCCATCGGCGACACCATCGAGGGCGTGCTGGGCATCGTGCCCGAGCTGTTCGATGGCGCGGCCGTGCATGGCAAGACCGGCGCCGCCGCCTGGCGCGTGTTCAAGGAAATCGACAATGTGCTGATCCTGGCCTGCGGCACCAGCTACTACAGCGGCTGCGCGGCCAAGTACTGGCTCGAGGGCATTGCCGGCATTCCCTGCCAGGTCGAAGTCGCGAGCGAATACCGCTACCGCACCAGCGTGCCCAACCCCCGGACCCTGGTCGTGACGATCAGCCAGTCGGGCGAGACCGCCGACACGCTGGCCGCGCTGCGCCATGCGCAGCGTCTGGGCATGCAGCACACGCTGACGATCTGCAACGTCGCCACCAGCGCCATGGTGCGCGAATGCGAGCTGGCCTACATCACGCGCGCCGGCGTGGAAATCGGCGTGGCCTCGACCAAAGCCTTCACCACCCAGCTGGCCGGCCTGTTCCTGCTGACGCTGGCGCTGGCGCAAAGCAAGGGCCGCCTGAGCGAAGAGGACGAGGCGCGCTACCTCACGGCCATGCGCCACCTGCCCGTGGCGCTGCAGGCGGTGCTGGCGCTCGAGCCCCAGCTGATCAGCTGGGCCGAAGAGTTTGCGCAGCGCGAGAACGCGCTGTTCCTGGGCCGCGGCATCCACTACCCGATCGCGCTCGAAGGCGCGCTCAAGCTCAAGGAAATCAGCTACATCCACGCCGAGGCCTACCCCGCGGGCGAGCTCAAGCACGGCCCGCTGGCACTCGTCACCAGCGCCATGCCGGTGGTGACCGTGGCGCCCAACGACGAGCTGCTGGAAAAGCTCAAGAGCAACATGCAGGAAGTGCGCGCGCGCGGCGGCGTGCTGTATGTGCTGGCCGACGCCGACACGCACATCGAGAGCGCCGAGGGCCTGCATGTGATCCGCATGCCCGAGAACTATGGCGCGCTCAGCCCGATCCTGCATGTCGTGCCGCTGCAGCTGCTGGCCTACCACACGGCCTGCGCGCGCGGCACCGATGTCGACAAGCCGCGCAATCTGGCGAAGTCGGTGACGGTGGAGTGAGGGCACGCCGGCCCTTGGTGATGCTATAACGCCGGTTCCCGGTCCGGGTGCAGGCTTGCCGCCGCTCGGGCCCTGTCATGCGACCCGGAGCCGCCGATGTTCAAGATCTCCTTCATTGCCCCAGGGCTGGCACTGGTTGCCAGCAGCTGGATGGCCGCGCTGCCGGCCGCCGCCCACACCCATGCCCATACCCACGGCCACATGACGCTGGATGTTGCCGTGGATGCGCAGACCATCACGCTGGCGCTCGCATCCCCGCTTGACAGCTTCCTGGGTTTCGAACGCGCGCCGCGCACCGACGCCGAGCGCCGGCGGGTCGCGGACATGGTGGCGCGCCTGCAGGCCGCCGACACGCTGTTCCAGCCCGATGCGGCGGCCGGCTGCAAGCTGCAAAAGGTCGATCTGGCGTCCGAGGCCCTGGGGCTGGGCGCGGCCCATGGCCACAGCCATGGCGAGAAAGCCGAGCATGCCGATATCGCGGTGGACATCGTCTTCACCTGCGCCAGGACCGCGCACGCGCGCTTCATCGACGTCAAGCTGTTCGAGTCCTATCCGCGGCTGCGCAGCATCGACGCCCAGGTGGCCGCGCCCCAGGGGCAGTTCAAGCGCAGCCTGCGGCCCGGCGCCGCGCGGCTGGGCCTGGCGCGTTGAGCGGCGCGATGGCCGCCAGCCTGCTCGAGCTCAAGGACCTGCGCTTTGCCTGGCCGGGCAGCGCGCAGGACTGCCTTGACATCGCGCAGCTGCGGGTCGCGGCCGGCGAAACCGTTTTCCTGCATGGCCCGAGCGGCTGCGGCAAGAGCACGCTGCTGTCGCTGCTGGCCGGGGTGCTGCTGCCGCAGTCGGGCCGCGTGGCGCTGGGCGGCATCGACTGGGCCGACCTGCGCCCGAGTGCCCGCGACCGGCACCGCGTCGACCATGTGGGCTATATCTTCCAGCAGTTCAATCTGCTGCCCTATCTCAGTGCGTTGAACAACGTGCTGCTGCCCTGCCGTTTTTCCACGCGGCGGCGCGACGCGGCGGTGCGCCACTCGGGCTCGCCGCAGGCCGAAGCGCAGCGCTGGCTCGGCGGCATGGGGCTTGATGCCGCGGTCTGGAGCCGGCCCGCGCACACGCTGTCGGTGGGCCAGCAGCAGCGCGTGGCCGCGGCGCGTGCGCTGATCGGCCAGCCCGGCCTGGTCATTGCCGACGAGCCGACGTCGGCGCTCGATGAAGACCGGCGCGAGGTGTTTCTCGACCTGCTGCTGGCGGCCTGTGCCGAGGCCGGCAGCGCGCTGGTGTTCGTGAGCCATGACCGGCGCAGCGCGCAGCGCTTTGCGCGCCAGGTCGCGCTGCCGCAGATCAATCGCGCGGCGCAGGGCGCCCGGGAGGATGCATGAGCCGCGGCTTCCTGCTGGGCCTGGCCTGGCGCAGCGCCTGGAACCGGCGCTTCACGCTGACGCTCACGGTGCTGTCGATTGCGCTGTCGACCTTCATGCTGCTGGGCGTGGAGCGCGTGCGCACCGATCTGCGCAGCAGCTTCAGCGCGGCCGTGTCCGGCACCGATCTGATCGTCGGCGCGCGCACCGGCTCCGTGCAGCTGCTGCTGTACTCCGTGTTCCATGTGGGCGCGGCCACCAACAACATCCGCTGGAGCAGCGTCGAGGCGCTGGAGCAGCTGCGCGGCGTCGCCTGGGTCGTGCCGCTGTCGCTGGGCGACTCGCACCGCGGCTTTCCGGTGCTGGGCACCACGTCGGCCTATTTCGAGCATTTCCGCTACGGCGAGCAGCAGCCGCTTTCGCTGCGCGCAGGGCAGCGTTTTCGCGATCTCTACGAGGTGGTGATCGGCGCCGAGCTGGCCGACCGGCTGGGCTACCAGGTGGGGCAGCGCATCGCGCTGGCGCACGGCATGGGTGAGGTGAGCCTGGGCGCGAGCCACGCGGACAAGCCTTTCACCATCAGCGGCATCCTGGCGCGCACCGGCACGCCCGTCGACCGCACCGCGCACATCAGCCTCGAGGCGATGGAGGCAATCCATGTCGACTGGATCGCGGGCGCGCCGCTGCCCGGGCGCAGCATTGGCGCCGAGCAGGCACGCGCGATGCAGCTGCAGCCGCGCAGCGTGACCGCGGCGCTGGTCGGCCTGCACAACCGCGCGGCGGTGTTCTCGGTGCAGCGCCAGGTCAACGGGTTTGGCGCCGAGCCGCTGATGTCGGTGCTGCCCGGCGTGGCGCTCGACGAGCTCTGGGACGTGGTCGGCGCGGGCGAGCAGGCGCTGCTGCTGATGTCGGGGCTGGTGGCGCTGGTCAGCATGGCCGGGCTGATGTCGGTGATCCTGGCGGGCCTCAACGAGCGCCGGCGCGAGCTGGCCGTGCTGCGCACCGTGGGTGCAAGCCTGCGGCAGGTGCTGGCGCTGCTGGCGTTCGAAGGCATCCTGCTGACGCTGGCCGGCATGGTCATCGGCATTGCCGCGCTGGTGGCCTGCGTGCTGGTGTTCAACCCCTGGCTGCAGGCGCACTTCGGCCTGAGGCTGCAGCTGGGGCAAACTACCTCCCTGCAATGGCTGCTTTTGGCCGGGCTGCTGCTCGCGGGCTGGCTCGCGAGCCTGCTGCCGGGCTGGCGCGCCTACCGCCTGTCGCTGGCCGATGGGCTGTCTCCAAGGATCTGACGCGATGTTTTCTCCCGCTTTCCCTTGCGACGTTTCACGCCGCCGCTTGCTGCAGGCGCTGGCCGCCTCCTGCCTGGGCGCGGCCCCGGCACTGCAGGCGGCGCCGTTTGCCGAAATCAGCTGGGATGCGCTGGTGCCGCGCGGCTGGGACCCGACAAAGTCCTTCGCCGACCTGCAAAAGCTCACCGAGCTGCCCGATTCGGACCCCCGCGTGCAGGCGCTGTACGAGCGCATGCGCAAGGTCTGGGACGATGCGCCCACGGTGGCGTCTTTTGATGGCAAGGCGGTGAAGATCCCGGGCTTCATCGTGCCGCTGGAAGGCAACGAGAAGGCGCTGCGCGAGTTCCTGCTGGTGCCGTATTTCGGCGCCTGCATCCACACCCCGCCGCCGCCGGCCAACCAGATCATCCATGTGAAGTCCGACCCGCCGGCCAAGGGCTTCAAGACCATGAGCGCGGTCTGGGTCAGCGGCACCATGGGACGCGCGCGCGTCGACTCGGAACTGGGCGTGAGCGGCTACAGCCTGCAGGCCCGGCGCGTGGAAATCTTCCGCGAAAAGTAAGCGCGCCTCCTACCTGATGGTAGGCGCTGCACCGACTCCTGGGAAGAGCTTGCGCGGTCAGGCTTGGGACTTGAGCTGGCCATGTAGGCCATGCCGGAACCGGAGATTCACATGCGTACACCCATCACCCCCGAGGAAGCCGAGCAGCCGCATCTGGACCGTAGCGAGGATGCCGATGCCGATGCCGACCTGCCCGAAGGCACCGATATCAATGACCGCCTGAGCGCGGAAACCGATGTCGCCGATTCGATCGATGAAGCGTCGGCCCATCGCTTCGACGACATGCCGCAAGACGGCCCGCTCAATTTCGACGATGGCACCGACATGGGCCATCCACGCGGCAACACGGGCCGCGATGGCGGCACCTGGGAAGCCGAAGGCGCCGACAGCGGCGAGATCAAGCCGCCCGCGGAAGTGCTGTCGGACCACAATGGCCCCAGCGACCGCGCCGGCTCGCGCTGACGCAAGAAGGGCGCCCGCGGGCGCCCTGGTGGTTGACGATGGCATGCGCCCCAGGGGCGCATTTTCACGTCTGCGGGCTATCAGCCCGCGCCACGCCCGCCGCCGCCCGTGTTCTGACGTGACTGGTTCTGGTTGCCGCTGCCGACCTGCGATTCGCGATCGTGGCGGCTTTCAGGGGTGCGCTGGCCCTCGTTTTTCTGGGTGGGCTCCTGGTTGCCCTGGCGATTGTGGTCGTTCTCGACCTTGCCCTTGCCTGGTTCCTGCTTGTCTGTGGACATTCCGTACTCCTTTATGAGGTTGCGATCCCCACTCTAGGGACCCTCGCCCGGATGCCGGGCAGGCCTGGGCGCCGTGCCCGCGTCAGGCCGCGCTGACAGTGCGCGGCAGGGCCGGCGCGCGGTTTCAGCCGTCGCTCGTGCACCGATCATGCTTCTGGGTCTCGTAGAAGCGCAGCTTGTCGGCATACATAGACTGGTCCGCGCGATGCACCACGGCTTCCATCGACGCGCCTTCGAGGCCCACCGCGTGGCCCATGGCCAGATGAATGGTCTGGCCAGGATAGAACTGGTTGTTCAGGTCAAGCAGCGACAGAATGCGCTCCTGCATGGCCTGGGCGCCGCGCTCGTCCGTGGCCGGCAGCAGCACCATGAACTCGTCGCCGCCAATGCGCGCCACGCAGGCCGGGTCATCGACCGCTTTGGTCAACACCTCGCCCAGGCGGCGCAGCATCGCATCGCCGGCGGCATGGCCATGATCGTCGTTGATGCCCTTGAGTCCGTTCATGTCGATGGCCACGAGGGCCACCGGCCACGGGCCCTTGCGCGACAGGCGGTTGAGCTCTTCCATGTAGAACGCGCGGTTGCGCAGCTGGGTCAGCACGTCGTGCTTGCCCAGGTATTCGAGGTACGCCTCGGCTTTCTTGCGCGCGGTGATGTCGACCAGCGACAGCAGCACCAGCTGCCAGTTCTGCGCATGCATGCTGATCGAGAACTCGAGGTGGATGTGCAGCACCTCGCCACTGAGCGAATAGTTGACCACTTCGCGCTGCTGGACCAGCTTGCCGTCCCAGAGATCCTGCAACTGCTCGGCGAAGGATTCGTACATTTCCCCGCGAAAGACCCGCGAGAGGTTGTGCAGCAGCTCGGGCTTGCTCTGCGCGCCGAACATCTCGAGCGTCTGATGGTTGACGTCGATCACGCGGATCTCCTGCATGCACCGCGTGACGAACTCCGGATGCACCTTGAGGAAGGTGCGGAAGTCGCGGATGCCGCGCGAGCGCACCTCGTCGAGCAGGCGCTTGACTTCGCTGAAATCCTCGACCCACAGCGATACCGGCGAATGCTCGAACAGGTCGCGCGCGTATTGCTCGCTGCGCTGCAATTGCTGCGTGCCCTGGACCTCGGCGGTCACGTCCTCGAGCGCGACCAGCACCCGGCTCCAGCTGTCATCGTAGCCCGGCAGAACGCGCGCGCGGACCTGAACGTCCAGCCGGCGGCCGTCGAGCGCGTAGTTCACCGAGCGGGTTTCAAAGCCCTGATCACCCCTCCACAGCGCAAGCAGCTCCACCAGGATGCTGTCCAGCATGTCGCCGCGAAACACCTCGTGCAGCCGGCTTTGCAGGGTCTGCTGGTCCGCCGCCTTGAACAGGTCAAGGGTATATTGGTTGACGCGCAGCACCTTGTAGGATTGGCTGCAGCGCTGCAGGCGCTCGGGATCCTCGCGCAAGAAGGCGAGCAGATCCGTGACACCGTCGGCACGCCACCGGTCGAACAATTGCTTGAGCCCGCTGTAATCTTCCATCCACAGGGATACAGGAGCAAGGTCGAACATGTCTTCGAAGTCCAGACCGGTCGCGAGAGAAATGGTCACCACTAACACCTCCGCTGCGGATTATTGCCGACCTCATGACGTATGCGCCATGGCCGCGGTGGGAGGTCGCGTGAAGGCGACAGGATTTTGGAAATTCATGCCAATTTAAGGACTATTTTATTTTTTCATAATGTGAAGTGCTGGATTTCGCACGGCCGCTCTCACAGTGGCAGGCTCTTCTTGGAACTGCCAGCAAGCCAGTTGTTACTAAAAATTAGAAGTTATTTACCTTGAAAGCTGCCATTCCCGTGACTACTACCGTTCTCCCCAAGCCTGTGGATGCAGCCCAGCTGTCGCTGAACTCATTCCGTGATCTGGCGAACACTGCGGATGCACTGCAGGTGAGCCATGACGGCTGTGCGTGGCAGGTAGCGGGTGTTGCGGCCAGCGGCGCCGAGCACATGGCAATCGATTCCAAGGTCGATACCACCGCAGTCTTCATCAAGGCGCTGGGCGAGGCCTTTTCGCGCGGAATCCAGGAAGCCGTGGTGCGCGAGCTGGACCTTCGGTCCAATCCCGGACAACCGTTGTCGGCGCGCCTGGTCCGGCAGGCGATTGCCATGGCCGAGACCAGCCGGCAAGCGCTGCAGGGTGTGGATTTCATGACCCAGCTGCATTTCAGCGCCGCCGTGCAGTCTGCCGAGTTTGTGGACGCCTGTCACGCCGCAGGGCTGGCACCGGCGGCGGTGAGTGCAGCGCAACGCGCCGCGATCGATGCGCGCATGCAGCAGCGCTTTACCCAAGCCGCGCAGCACAACCAGATGCCGGTGGCGCCCGAGACCGCGCGCCAGTGGCTGCAGCAGGAATTGGCGGCACTTCACGCGCAGCCGCCCGAGGCCAGCTGAAGTCAAACCCCAGGGCGGGGGTGCCAGCGGCGTTGAGCGCGACGCGTCGCGATCGATGCGCGCATGCAGCAGCGCCTTGCGCAGGCCGCGCAGCACCCACCCATACCAGTGGCTCCCGAGACCGCACATCAATGGCTGCAGCCTCCATTGCCAGCACTTCACGTGTATCCGCTCGGGTCCCGCTTTGATCCTGTCGTTGCTGTAACGGAATGCATCCACTCTGCCCCCATTGAGGTAGAAAACCCTGCCCCCCAGGTCGCCAAGTACCGCGTGGTTCTCATGGATATCGCGCCTGAAGGCGTGGCTCGGCGCTGCCGAAATCCCGGTTTCTCTCATATACGTCTCTGAACGGGCTGTCACGCATATGTGAAAGAGCTCTACCGTCGGCATGCAACGTTGGGTTTTTACCAACATATACAAAGCACAGATTGCGTGTAAGAATTGGTTACGTAGGTAATACTAAATTGCTCAAATCCTCCCCGACGGTGGTCAATATGATTGATGAATCCATGGAGCAGACGTGGGAAAACGATCCCCTGAATGCTGAATCGAGCGCCGATAGCGAAGCCGTGCCACCGATGGACGAGCAATCGATGGTTCAGAGAGACGCGCTTTTTCAGTGTCTGGTGCAAGCCCATGGCGCGCGCCTGCAGCGTTTCATCATCAAGAACATCGGCAACGCCAGCGATGCGCAGGACCTGGCCCAGCAGGCGTTTCTCGAGGCGGTGCGTTCGTACAGTTCCTTCAAGGGCCAGTCCGAGCTGTCGACATGGCTGTACGGCATTGCGATGAACCTGGTGCGCAACCATCTGTCACGGGCTCCGCAGCGGCGTTACGAATTCACCGATGAACTGGCGCTGGCCGAAATGGCTGGCGATACGCCGACACCCGAACAGGAGGCCGAGCAGTCGGAGCGCATGCGGCATCTGCAACTGGCGCTGGACGACCTGCCCGAGAGCATGCGTTCCATCCTGTTGATGGTGGCCGTCGAGGAACTGTCTTATGAAGCCGCCGCGGCGTTGCTGACAATACCCGTGGGCACGGTGCGCAGCCGGCTCTCGCGCGCACGCGCGGCGCTGCGCGTCAAGCTGCAGGCGCGGGGCATCGAGCTGGAGTTCTAGAGCCGTTTCGTGCGGAGTGGCTCTTCATCCTTCGACAAGCTCAGGATGAACGGATACCCGCCACCGTTCGCCCTGGGTCTCCCTGTGCGGGCCGGTCGAAGGGCGTTTCAGGAAACGGTGGTCAGGACGAAACCGCTCTAGGCAACCCTGCAGCAGGAGGGCCATGCGGCCATGCCGCAGCAGCGCCCCGGAAAGCGGATGCCCACACCCGCATTGCCTTCACGCCGCGCCGCCGCCTTCATGGCGTTGTCGGCTCCATGGTCACCCTGGGTGGCGGAATTTCGCCAGGCAAGGGCGGCGGCAGCGGCAGGGCTGCCGGCATCGGGTCGCGCAGGGCCTGAAGGTCCGCCGCGACGCCGGTGGGCAGGCTGACCAGGCGGGGCTTGATCATGAACAGGCGCTCGCTGGATTGCCGGTTCTCGACCCGGTTGGAGAACAGCAGGCCGATCACGGGCAGGGAGCCCAGGCCGGGCACCTTGTTGACATCGCGCGTCGATTGCGTGCTCTTGTAGCCGCCGATCAGCAGCGTCTGGCCTTCGCCGACAATGGCCTGCGTGCTCACCACGCTGCGGCGCACCCGCGGCAGGGTGTCGGTGCGGGTTTCCTGGATCTGGCCGTCCTCGATGTCCACGTCCAGCTGGATCACCGGCCCGTCGGGGCGCTGCACATAGTGCGGCGTGACGCGCAAGGTAGTGCCGGCGGTGATCGGCGTGACGGTGGCCACGCGCTCGCCGATGGTGCGCACATAGAAGGTTTCCGAGAGGTCGAGCAGCGCGCCGATATTGTCGATGGTGAGGATCGAGGGCCGCGACTGGATGCGCGCCTCGCCCGTGCCTTCGAGCGCGCGGATGCGGTTGATCAGGAAGTTGCCCGAGCTCACCACCAGGCTGGTGGGGTCGACCGAGGCAGCGCGCGCCACCGCGCCGAGCACCAGGTCGTTGCCGTCGCCGCTGCTCGCCATCGCGCCGAAACCGGCCACCGTGCCGCCGCGGCGCGCGCTCCAGGCAATGCCCAGTTCGTCCAGGCGCGAGGAGTTGATGTCGACGATCATGGCCTCGATCTCGATCAGCGGCGAAGGAATGTCGAGCTGCTCGATCAGGCTGCGGTAGAGCGGCATGCGCTCGGCCGTGTCCTGCACGATGATGGCGTTGAGCCGCGAGTCGGCCTGGATCGACGGCGCGGCACGGCGCATCCCCGCGCCCACGGCGCCCGCTGCGTTCGGGTCCGCCCGCGCGCCGGTCTGCGCGCCGGTGCCGTTGGCCGTGCCGTTGGCCGAGGCAAACGGACCGGTGGGCAGGCCGGAGCTGTTGGGATCGAACGTCAGACCCGCGATGTTGGCGGCGCTGGCCATGCCCGGCAGGCCCTGGCCCGGGGCCAGCGTGGAGACCAGCGCATTGTTCACGCCCGAGCTGCCCGACTGGCCGCCAATCAGGTTGCGCAGCACCTGGGCCAGGCCCGGGGTGGTGATCTGGCGGTCGCGGTAGAGGATGGTGCGATCGTCGACCGATGCGTGCTTGAGGCGAAACACCGCGACCTGCTGGCCGCCGGCCATCTGCGGCAGCTGGGCCATCGTGCGCTCGATCAGCGCCACATAGGGCGCGGGGCCCGAGACCAGCGCGATGCCCTGCTCGGGCAGCTCGCCCCAACCGAAGCGCGGCTCCAGCACGCCCAGGCTCAGCAGTGCCTGGCGCACCGTGGCGATGCTGCCGCCGCCCGCGCTGATGCTGCGCGTCGCGGCTTCGGTGGTGCGCCCCACGTAGAGCGTGCCCGCATGGGTGAACCAGGTCAGTCCGTAGACGCTGGCCAGCCGGTCGATGAATTCGGTCGGGCTGGCGCTGTTGAACTTGCCCTGCACCTTGCCCGTGACCTGCGGCGACAGCTCGAGCGACAGGCTGAAGCTGCCGGCAAATTCGCGCAGCACCTGGGCCAGGGGGGTGTTGTCGGCATAGTAGCTGTAGGGCGCCTCGGTCCACGGCGGGGGCGCGGCCTGGGCCGGGCTCCAGGAGGCACTCAACAGGCTGGCGCAGGCCAGGGCACGCAACGCGGCGCGCAGGGGCGACGGGAAAAGGCGGGGCAGGGGCATGGACGGCAGGCTTCGCGGTGACGCATTCAGAGGGAAAGGTGGGCCTTGGACCAAAAAGCCAGCGAGTTGACGAATCGGCCCACCGCATCGTCGATGTCCTGCAGCGACTGCGCGGGCGCGGGCAGCTGCAGCCAGATCGCGCGCTCGCGCGCATCCACGCTGCAGGTGGTGGGCTGGTCCTTCATGGTGCCGCAGGCCAGCCGCGCAAAGCCCAGCAGCAGCTCGTCGCGCGCGTGCCCGGGCGCGGGCAGCGGGCGCAGCTGGGCGCTGACCATGATGCCGTCGCCCGGCAGCGCGCGCAGCCGCAGCGCATAGTGTTTGTCGACCAGCATCTGGAGCGTGGTGCCGTGCGGCGCCATCGGAATGCTGTATTGCGCGGCATAGCGGCTGAGCAGCGCCCGCGTGGAGGGGCTGTGTGAAGCGTGGGAGAGCATGGTTCAGGCCTTCTCAGGGCGGGGGAGGGTCGAGCTGCTGCAGCAGCCTGAGCACTTCGGCCACCGGTTCGATCAGTTCGGAGGGAATGTATTGGCCGGCCTGGCCCTGGGCGGTCAAGGCCCGGGCCAGCGCAACGTTCTGCATGACCGGCACGCCGGCTTCGCGCGCCGCTTCCATCATGCGCTGGGCCAGCGCGCCTTCACCCTTGGCGAGGATCACGGGCAGCGGCGTTTCATCCTCGTCGTAGCGCAGCGCGACCGCGAGGTGGGTCGGGTTGGTGACGACCACCGTGGCCTTGCGCGCGCTTTGCACCGCGCCGTGCTGCTGCATTTCCTGGTGCATCTGCTTGCGGTGGTGCTTGATGTGTGGGTCGCCGTCCATCTGCTTGTATTCCTGCTTGATCTCGTCCTTGGACATCATCAGGCCCTTGCGGTACTGCAGGCGCTGCCAGACGAAGTCGGCCAGCGCGATGACGCTGTAGGCCAGGCCGATGTGCACCAGCATGGTCTTGAGCAGCGCGGCCATGACCTGGCCCAGCCCCGCAAGCCCGGCCTCCGGAATGCTGGTCATGATCGGCATGGCGTCGCGGATCAGCACGGTCAGCAGGCTCGAGAGAATGCCGATCTTCACGCACGACTTGAGGAACTCCATCAGGTTCTTCTTGGAGACCATGTTCTTGGCGTTGCTCAGCACATCGAGCTTCTTGCCCGAAGGCTTGAGCTTCTCGAACGCAAACAGGATGCCCACCTGCATGGCATCGGCGAAGATGCCCACGCCCAGCACGATGCCGATGAAGGGCAGCACCACCCAGGCGGCGGCCGTGAGCAGCTCGATCACCAGGGTGTTGGCCGCATCCTGGAAGTTCAGGCGCAGCAGGGTGCTCGGCAACAGGATCATCTGGCCCAGGCTTTCGACAATATGCGCGCTGTTGCCGAGCAAATAGCCGAAGATGGCCAGGATCAGCAAGGTCTGGGTGAAGTCCTTGCTGTACGCGACGTCGCCTTTCTCGCGCGAATCGCGCAATTTCTTCGACGTCGGCTGTTCGGTCTTTTCACTCATCCGCCCGGTCCCCACTGGTCGCGCAGCCACGGCAGTATCTGGCCGACGGACAGCACATGGTCGATGGCGTACTCGAACAGCGATGACGCGTAGAGCATCAGCACCAGCATGGCCAGCGCGCTCTTGATCGGCATGGCCATGAAGAACACCTGCAGCTGCGGCGCGAAGCGGCTGACCAGCGCCAGACCGAACTCGGCAAGAAACATCGCCACCAGGGCCGGCGCGGCCAGCAGCAGCGCCATGCGCACCAGCCGGTCGAGCTGATCGAGCATCACCGGCACTGACGCGGGGCGCAGCTCGGGCGACCACTGCAGCACGCCCCACAGCGCGAAACTGTCATAGAGCGTGCCCAGCAGCAGCGTGAAGCCGCCGCTGATCAGGAAAAAGACGATGAAGGCCTGGTTGAACAAGATACCCAGCGGCGACGAATCGTTGCCGGTCAGCGGATTGAGCGTCGCGGCGATGCTTGCGCCGCGCTGGTTGTCGACAAGAAAGCCCACGGCCTCGAAGATCCAGAAGGGCATCGCCGCAAGGTAGCCGATGACGAAGCCGATGAAGGCCTCCTTGAGCATCAGCAGCACCAGCGAGACCGGGTCGATTTCGGCCGCCGCGGCCGCGACCACGGGCGCGAGTGCCGGCACCATCACCAGTCCCAGCGCTGCCGCCACGGAAAAACGCAGCATTCCGGGAATGAGCTGTGCGTTGAACAGTGGCAGGGCGATGAACATGGCAAGGATCCGCGGTTGGGTAAGCGCCAGCGTCTTGATGAAAGACGTTGCCTCCTGGTAGGTAACCGGAAGATCCATCGGGTTCCCTCGCTCGGCGCTCAGTGGCCCAGAGCGGGCAGCGCGTCAAAGATCTGGACCGTGAAGTTGAACATCTCGCCGCCGACCCAGCGCGCCGTCAGCAAGATGGTCACGGACACGGCAATCAGCTTGATGCCGAACGACAGGGTCTGCTCCTGGATCTGCGTCAGCGCCTGGAACAGCGAGAACAGCGTGCCGACGATCGAGCCGACGATGATCGGCGGCAGCGACAGCCAGAGCACCAGGTACAGCGCCTGGGTGAAGTAGGAAACCACGTCGACGGATTGCATGCGGAGGGTCCTCAGGCGTAGGTCAGCACCAGTCCCTGGATCAACCGGGACCAGCCATCGACCATGACAAACAGAAACAGCTTCAACGGCAGCGAGATCGTGACCGGCGAGACCATCATCATCCCCATGGCCAGCAGGATGTTGGAGACAATCAGGTCGATCACCACGAACGGCAGGTAGATCAGGAAGCCGATCTGGAAGGCCGCCGTGAGCTCCGAGACCACGAATGCCGGCATCAGCACGATGAAGTCGCGCTGCGTCATGCCTTCGGACAACTGAGGGCCCCACAGGCGCTGGGCGGTGCGCACGAAGAAGTCACGCTGCTCGATGCGGCTGTTCTTGAACATGAACTCGCGCAGCGGCTCGGCGCCCTCGCGCACCCCGCCGATCAGCGAGGGAATGCTCTTGAGCGCCTCGGGCTGGGCCGTGATCCGGTCGTACATGTGCATGCCGACCGGCGCCATCACATAGACCGACAGGATCAGCGCCATGCCGTACAGCGCCAGGTTGGGCGGCATCTGCTGCACGCCCAGCGCGTTGCGCAGCAGGGACATGACGACGGCAATCTTCAGGAACGAGGTGCACACGACCATCAGCGTGGGCATCAGCGCCATCAGTGCCAGCACCACGGCCAGCGTGATCGGATCGAACTGGTTCATGTCGCGGCCGGACTGCGCGGGGCAAACAGCTGGCGCAGCGCGACGCCGAGCTGGCCGTCGATTTCCACGAGTTCGCCCTCGCCGATCAGCGCCCCGTTGGCGCGCACGCGCACCGCGCCGGTCAGCGGATGGCCCAGGCCGATGGTCTGGCCGGGCTGGAGCTTGCGCAGCTCGGCCAGCGTCAGCGATATCTCCCCCAGGTCGAAGGACAGGCGCACCGGGATGGCCAGGAGGTCGGCGGCTTCATTGGGCACAGGGTCGAGGGCAGGCATGGCATGGGTCCACGATTGAACAACGGTGAGTAACGGCGCCTGGGGGTCTTCAGCGCCGGCGGCGGTGGGATCGGGCAGCTGCACATGCAGTCCGCCCGCGCCCGGCGCCTGCAGCCACAGCACGCGCGCGGGAGCGATGAAGCTGCGCTCCATGAGCAGCAGGTCACCCGGGGCCAGGCGCTGCAGCTCCTCGGCTTCGAGCGTGGCGTAACCGATGTCGAGGTGCAGCGGCACGCGCAGGTCTTCGCTGGCCAGCGGGCCGTCGAGCTGGGGCAGGCTGGCGGCCAGTCCGGCCATCAGCAGCAGGCCCAGGCTGTCGGCGCGCAGCATGCCGGCCAAGGTCGTGGCCGATGCCGCGGCGTCAAGCTGCCAGGCAAAAGCATGCGCCAGGGCGGCCGGGGGCGTGCCGACGCTGGTGGCCACGATGCGTGCCGTGCCGCGGCCCAGGCCCTCGAGTCCGGCCAGCAGCGCGTGCAGCGCCGCTTCGAGCGTCGCGGCCTGCATGTCCTGGGGTATGGGCGGCAGCGCGGCGCCATCAAGCAAGGCCGACAGCAGCAGCGCCGCGGCCTGTTGCGGCATTTGCAGCTGCAGCCAGGCACCGGCCCATTCGATGCTGGCAAAGGTGTCGGCGCTGGCGGTTTCCGCGGGCCAGGCGGGCGCGATGACCGGCTGCAGCCGCGCGCGCCAGTCGGTGCCGGCGCAGTGCAGCGCCAGGACCCGGGCACGCTGGGCCAGGACCGTATACGCCTGCGCCTCGTTGCGCGACAGCGATGGGGCGGGAAAAGTGGAAGGCATGGAAATCATGGGCGGGAAAGGGTCAGCAGTCGGCGTCGAGCTGCAGCAGGCAGGGGTCTTCGGGATCGTCGGTCTGCACCTGCACGCGCACGTCGCGCTGCAGGCGCTGGGCCAGGCTGGTGGCAAACCAGCGCGCGCCGGCGCACAGGCGTTCGCGCGCGCTTTCCTGGCTGCAGGTGAAACGGATGACCAGCCTTCCGCCCTCCTCGAAGATGTCGACCGTCACGCCGGGCAGCTGCGGGTCGTCCAGCTGGATCTGCACGCCGCGCCGGCCCTGACTGCCATCGCCCACCAGCAGGCGCCGCGCCATGTGTTCGAGCGTCGGCTCCAGCGCTGGCGCTGGCGCGGCCGCGGCCGGCTCGGCCTGCGGCGCGCGCGCAATCGGGCGGAATAGGTCGAAAGGGCTGGCCATGGGAGCACTGACCGGTATGTCGGCGGCCGCGCCGCGCTGCTGCTCCAGCAGCGCGCGCAGGTCCCGGCCCTGGTCGGCCAGCTGCTGCTGGCTGCGCGCGTCGCCATGACCGGTGGCATCGGACTGTGCCTCGAAGGCATTGCCCGAGGGCACGCCGACATCGAGATGGATCGGGCGGTCACTTTGCATGGCGGGCTCCAGGCATGGGACGCAGGCGGGCGGGCATCAGGTGGCTCCCCCATCGCCGGCATGCCAGTCTTCGCGTTCGCGCACCACGCTGGCGGCCTCTTCCATCTCGAGGTCCTCGCGGCGCTCGGATTCCAGCGCATCGAGCGCGGCAAAAGAGGTGGCGAGGTCGACAAACTTCGAGGTCTGGCGCGCGGCATCCTTGTGCACCTGGCGCGCCTGATCGAGCTGCAGCTGCGCGGCCTCGAGCGCGTGCTGCGCGGCTTCGAGCACTTCCTGCTGGCGCTGCTCGCGCTCGCGCAGGGCCGCCACGGCCTGCTGCACCTCCTCGATGTCGCGCAGGCGCACCACGCGCGCGCACAGATCCTGGTAGAGCTGCTGCTCGGCCAGCGCGCCCTCGGCCAGCAGCCGCGCCAGCAGTTCCTGCGCGGCCACGCGCCGGGCCTGGGCTTCCTGGAAAGCCTGGCGCTCGCGGCGCATCGCGGTTTCCGCCTGGCCCTCGCGAAAGCGCTTGATCGCCAGCAGGTCGCGCATCATTTTCATCGCGCCCCTCCCACCAGTTTTTCCAGCGCGGCCAGGGTGTCGCCAAGGCTGGAAAGCTCATTGGTGCGCTGGCGCAGGAAAGCGCGGATGGCATCCATCTTGTCGATGGCTTCGTCGGTGGTGGGGTCGCCGCCGCGCTTGTATTCGCCGATCTTGACCAGCAGGTCGACCTCCTCGTACTTGGCCATGAGCTCGCGCAGCCGTCCGGCCATGCGCTTGTGCTCGGGCGTGATGACGGCGTTCATCACGCGCGAGGCCGAGGCCAGCACGTCGATGGCCGGGTAATGGTTGGATGCGGCCAGCTTGCGCGACAGCACGATGTGGCCGTCGAGGATCGAGCGGGTCTCGTCGGCGATCGGCTCGGTCATGTCGTCGCCCTCGACCAGCACCGTGTAGAGCGCGGTGATCGAGCCCTTGTCGTTCATGCCCACGCGTTCCATCAGCTTGGGCAGCGTGGCGAACACCGAGGGCGGGTAGCCGCGGCGCGTGGGCGGCTCGCCCGCGGCCAGGCCGATCTCGCGCTGGGCGCGCGCAAAGCGCGTCACCGAATCCATCAGGAACAGCACCTTCTTGCCCTGGTCGCGGAAGTACTCGGCAATGGCGGTGGCGACATACGCGGCCTTGGCGCGCTCCATCGACGACTTGTCGCTGGTCGCGCAGACAATCACGCTTTTCTTGCGGCCTTCCTCGCCCAGTTCATTTTCCAGGAACTCGCGCACTTCGCGCCCGCGCTCGCCGATCAGCGCCACCACGGTGACGTCGACATCGGCGCCCTTGACCAGCATGCCCATCAGCGTCGACTTGCCGCCGCCCGCGGCCGCGAAAATGCCCATGCGCTGGCCCTCGCCGCAGGTCAGTACGCCATCGAGCGCGCGCACGCCGAGCTCGAGCGGCTGGCTGATGATGCGGCGCTTGAGCGGATCGGGCGCGTCGGCGAACACCGGGTAGAACTTGCTCGCTTCCAGGGGGCCGCGCTCGGCCACGTCCAGCGGGCGCCCGAGCCCGTCGAGCACCCGCCCGAGCAGGCCGAAGCCCACGGGCACCAGATGGGCGCGGCCCGTGGGAATGACTTCGGTCGCGGCGGAGATGCCGTACATGTCGCCGATCGGCGTGAGCAGCGCCGCATCGCGCGCGAAGCCCACCACCTCGGCCTTCATCTCGAAGTCCTCGCCAGGGTTGCGCAGCACGCAGACCTCGCCGACCTTCACCGTGGGCACGACGGCGCGGATGATGGTGCCGATCACCTGGGTCACGCGGCCCTTGATCTGCAGCATCGGCGCGTCGTCGAGCGCGAGCTGCATCATCTCGGCGATGTAGTCGAACTGGCGCAGCGCGCGCAGCCCGGGTTTGACGTTGGTGTTCATACGCGGCTGCCCAGCACTTTCTGGAAGGCGTTCTCGAGCGCGAGGATCTGGCCCTCGATGCTCGCCTCGATCAGGCCGATCTCGCTTTCCAGGATGCAGCCGTGCAGGCCCAGCCGGCCGTCGGCAATGATGTCGAGGTAGCCCACACCCGGGTAGGAGGACAGCAGGTCGTTGATGCGCGCGCGCACCACCTCGACCTGCTGCGGGTGCAGGCGCAGCGTCATCTGCTTCTGGTTGCGCACCACCGACAGCGCGTTCTTGACCACGATCAGCACGCGCTCGGCATCGCTGTAGTCATCGATGATCTTGCGCACCGAGCCCATGACCAGCGCCACCATGTCGCCTTCGACCTGGGCGAAATAGTCCACCGTGCGCCCCACGGTCTCGATCATCTTCTCGGCCTGTTCCATCTGCGCATCGGCGCGCCCATCGGCATAGCCGCGCGCGCATTCGCGCTCGTAGGCCGCCTGCGCGCCCGCGACGATGGCTTCGGCCTGGGCCTGCGCCGCGGCCACCAGGCCTTCGGACTGGGTCCAGGCCGCCAGCTGCGCGGCCGCCAGCACGCGCGTGCCCGGGGCAATGCGCGCGGCCAGCGTGCGCTGCGGCTTCAGCGGGTCGCGGGGAAGGAGGAAAGCCATGCGGGCTCCAGGAAAAGCAGGGTCTGCAGGCACAGCGCGCGGGCCTGCGCCGGGGGCATGCCGCTGGCCTCGCGCGAAGCGGCCAGTTCGGCGTCGAGCGGCAGCTTCCAGTCGGCGCGGCGGCGCAGCGGCGCGGGCGCGTCGTGCCAGCTCTGCGCCAGCAGGCCCGCGCCCAGATGGTCGGCGCCTGCCGCCAGCCCCTGGGCCAGCCATGGCAGGGGATCGTCCAGGCCCGGATGCAGGGCCGCACCCTCGGTGCTGACCCAGTCCAGCGCCGCGCTGCCCACCGCCTCCTGCGCGGCGCGCACCTCGGCGCGCGCGATGCGCTGGCGCAGGTGCCGCCCCAGCAGCACCAGCCCCGCATGGCGCGCGCAGCCGTGCAGCAGCGCGGGGCTGGCCAGCGCCAGCGGCGTGGCCGGGTGCAGCAGATCGCGCACCGGCTCGGCATCGTGCTGCAGGCGCGCGAGCAGCAGCTGCGACCAGCGCTGGTGCCATTGCCGCTGCACCGCGGGCCGCTCCAGCCAGGACGCGTCATGGCCGGGCAGCCACATGGCCGCGCGGCTGTCATGCAGGCTGTGGCTGGGCAGCAGGTTGAAACGCTGCAGGGGTGCCGACCACAGCGCGGGGGCAGGGGCGGGCGCGGTCAAGGCGTGACCACCGTCATGAAGCGCTGGCGATAACGCCAGCCGCCATAGGCCAGCGCCGCCAGGGCCAGCACGGCAATGCCGGCCAGCGACCAGACCAGCAGCGCCAGGCCCGAAGCCACGCGCTGCGGCACCTCGAAGCCCCAGACCGAGGCCGATGCCGCCTCGGCGGGCGCGGCGCCAGGGCGCACCTGCGACGCCACGAACACCACCGACACGCGTTCGGCCGTTAGGCTGGGAATGCTGTTGGTGACCAGGCGGCGGATCTGCGGCTGGATGATCTCGAGGTTGTAGCCGTCCTGGTGCTTGATGAACACCGCGGCCGTCGACGGCACGCCGGTCTCGCCGCTCGTGCCGCGCTCGGGCAGCACCACATGCACCCGCGCCGCCAGCACGCCGTCGATCTTCGACAGGGTGTTCGACAGCTCCTGCGACAGCGCGTAAATATAGCGCGCGCGCTCCTCGAGCGGCGAGGAGATCAGCCCCTCCTTCTTGAAGACCTGGCCCATGCCGGCAAAGCGCTCGCGTGGCAGGCCGCTGTCGCGCAGCACGTCCAGCGCGCGGCCTACATCGTTGCCGCCCACGCGCACACCCACCATGCCTTCCTTGCCCGGCACCTTCTCGGTGGGAATATTGGCCTTGATCAGCGCGGCCAGCACCTCGTTGGCCTCATCCTCGGCAATCGCGCCCATCAGGTCGACGCGCCCGGTGCACGCCGCCAGTGCCAGGCAGCCCGCGAGCAGCGCCAGCCGCAGCCATTGCGTCAAGAAAGGAAGCTTCATTGCACATGCACCACTTTGTCGAAGGTCTGGGTCGCGCTGCTCACGGCTTTGCTGACCAGCTCAACCCCCAGCGAGGCCATGGTCAGGCGCAGTTGCAGCCCCAGTATTTCCTGCATGCCCAGCTCCGGGCGGTCGGCGCGCAGCGTGTCGGCCACCTCGGTCCAGGTGGCGCGGATTTCGCTGGAGATGCCGTGCATGCCGTTGAGGATGCGGTTGCCGACGCTGGTCGCCGCGCCGGAGACGGGCGCCGCCGGGAGCGATGCCGGCCCGAAGGCAGATACGGCTGATACTGGGGCGACCAGGGGGGCGCCCAGGGGCGCCTGCATCAGCGCCGCGAATTGCGCGGTGGTGGCGGCGCTGGGCGCCGCCGCCAGCTCCGTGCCGGGCAGTGGCGCAAGGCGCGCGGAGGCCAGGCTGGCAATGATTTCCATGGAGATTCCTCAGGACGGGATCGACGGGGAAGCGGCCGGTGACATCGCGCCGGGGTTTTGTCCCAGCATCCGGGCCGCGAGCTGGGCGCCGTCCGAGGGCGGCTCCTGCGGCACGCGGGCGGCGATCTGGCGCAGCAGCTGGGTGCTTTCGCTTGCGCGCCCGGCCAGCTGCAGCGCCAGCGCCTGGAAGGCGTGCAGCATGTCGCGCTCGGGACCTTCGGGCAGATGCAGCGCCTGCAGCCGCTGCACGGCTTCGGCGGCGCGTCCGGCGTTCATCAGAGCGCAGGCGAGCCCGACAAAGGCAAACGCCCGGTTCGGTCGCAGCACGGCCAGCGCATCGAAAATGTGCAGCGCCCGTGGCGCATCCCCATGCCCGGCCGCGAGAAAGCCGACCTGGGTCAGCAAGCGGATGTCGGCAGGGTCAGGCAGCATCGGCGGTCTGCCCAGACAGCAGCACAGCGATGGCCTCGGCGCGTTCGGCGGTCGGCTCGTGTCCGGGGTTCTTCTCGCAAAAGCGCACGACCAGCGAAAGGGTGTCGCGCGCTTGCTGTGTCTCGCCTTGCAGCAGCAGGCACTCGGCGATCGCCAGGTGATGCTGCGGCGCGTCGGGCTCGATCAAGGCCATGAAGGCATACAGGCC
>JBEVDH010000177.1:0-15109 GCA_040514115.1 Comamonas sp.
CACCACGCGTGCCGTGCCCAGCTTGCTGCCGCGGCGGTAGGCCACCGATTGGGCGACGCGTTCGGGGTTGATGAAATCCTTGGCTTCGAGCTCGTCGAGCACGGCCGCGAGGTCTTCGCCCTCGGCGACGTGGTTGGCGAGCTTGCGCTCGAGTTCGAGCCTTGAATGCTCGCGCTGCGCCAGCAGGCGCAGGGCGCGGCCCTTGAGGGAGAGGGTGGCAAAGCCCATGTCGATGCAAAAGCAAAACGGCCCTGGCGCGCATTGCTGCGCGGCAGGGCCGTCGGTGCTTATTCGCCCGCGGTTTCGGCGCCTGCAGGCGCGGCATTTGCCGCAGCGGCCTTCTCGGCTTTTTCCGTGGCCTTGTCGGCCTTGCTCGGCTTGGCGGCCGGGGCAGGCGCGGTGCCAGCCAGCAGCGAGATGCCCAGGCCTTCACGCACGCGGTTTTCGATCTCGTGCGCCAGGTCAGGGTTCTCGCGCAGGAATTCACGCGCGTTGTCGCGGCCCTGGCCGATCTTCTCGCCGCGGTAGGCATACCAGGCGCCCGACTTGTCGAGAACCTTGGCTTCTACGCCCATGTCGATGATTTCGCCTTCGCGCGAGATGCCCTCGCCGAACAGGATGTCGAATTCAGCGGTCTTGAACGGCGGGCTGACCTTGTTCTTGACCACCTTGACGCGGGTTTCGTTGCCGATGGCGTTGTCGCCCTTCTTGATCGTGCCGGTGCGGCGGATGTCCAGGCGCACAGACGCGTAGAACTTGAGCGCATTGCCGCCGGTGGTGGTTTCGGGCGAGCCGAACATCACGCCGATCTTCATGCGGATCTGGTTGATGAAGATGACCATGCAATTGGTCTTCTTGATCGACGCCGTGAGCTTGCGCAGCGCCTGGCTCATCAGGCGGGCCTGCAGGCCGGGCAGCGCATCGCCCATCTCGCCTTCGATTTCGGCCTTGGGCGTGAGCGCCGCGACCGAGTCGATGACGATCAGGTCGACGGCACCCGAGCGCACCAGGCTGTCGACGATCTCGAGCGCCTGTTCGCCGGTATCGGGCTGGCTGATCAGCAGATCGGACAGCTGCACGCCCAGCTTCTGTGCGTACTGCACGTCGAGCGCATGCTCGGCGTCGACGAAGGCGCATTGACCGCCGATCTTCTGCATTTCGGCAATGACCTGCAGCGTGAGCGTGGTCTTGCCCGACGATTCCGGGCCGTAGATTTCGACCACGCGGCCGCGCGGCAGGCCGCCGACGCCCAGCGCGACGTCCAGGCCCAGCGAGCCGGTCGACACGACCTGGATGTCTTCGATGACTTCGCCTTCGCCCAGGCGCATGATGGTGCCCTTGCCGAACTGCTTTTCGATTTGGGCCAATGCGGCTTGCAGCGCCTTGGCTTTATCGGCGTTGCCGGCGATGGCGGGGTTGGTGCCCTTGACAGTGGTGACGTCCATGAAAAACTCCTAGAAAGCAATGATTTTGGATAGCACCAACGGTCTGTGCTTACTGCCAGGCTGGATGCTTGAACAGTAGTTTATGAGGGTTGTCTTGGCGTGTATAGATGATTTTTAGTCAGTTTGCCTGACAATAAAACATGGCCTCTTTTCCCCACTCCACGTCCCAGCCCGCACCATTGGCGCCTGCTTCCGATAGCTGGCGCCAGACCCATCTGGGCCGGCTGCTGGGGCATTCGATGCGGCGTTTCGATGCGCGCGTGATGCAACTGATGGCGCATGCGGTCGAGGTGCCGCTGGCGCTGTCCAACCTCGCGGCGCGCGACCAGGTCAGCGCCGCGCATATCCACATCACGCGCCATCTGTCGCTGGGCGGCGACCGGCTGACCGATCTGGCCGAGCGCGCGGGCATGAGCAAGCAGGCGATGGCCGATCTGGTCGAGCAGTGCCTGGCCTGGGGGCTGGTCACGCGCGAGGCCGATGCCCGCGACCGGCGCACGCGCTGGATACGCTTCACGCCCACCGGGCTGAGCTGGCTGCAGGCCTTTGAAGCCGCCGTGGCCCAGGCCGAAGCCGAATTTCGGGCCGAGGTCGGTGACGACATTGCAACCGTCGTGGCGCTGGGGCTGGAGGCTTATTCGGCCAGCAGCGGCAAGCCGGCGTGAAATAGCCTCGACGTTCGCCCACTCCGTGTGGCTGTCTGCCTCCCGAGGAGGCGCGTTTTGCCTGGGGGCCGCCCGGCGGCAAAACCATAGCGCGAAAACCCCCAGGCCGCGCGGCGGCATCCACCCCTAGAATGGACCAAAACACCCGGCGGTCCTGCTCCGCCGCGCCTACCGAAGGAATCGCATGCGCATCTTGATTGCCGAAGACGACCAGGTCTTTGCCGATGGCCTGCTGCGCAGCCTGCGTGGCTCGGGCGCCGTGGTCAACCATGTGGCCAGCGGCAGCGAGGCCGAGTCGGTGCTGATGACCAGCAGCGAGTTCGACCTGTTGATTCTCGATCTGGGCTTGCCGAAGATGCACGGCCTCGAGGTGCTGCGCCGGCTGCGCGGGCGCGGCGACGGCCTGCCGGTGCTGATTCTTACCGCGGCCGACAGCGTCGAGGAGCGCGTCAAGGGGCTGGATTTCGGTGCCGACGACTACATGGCCAAGCCCTTCAGCCTGCAGGAACTCGAAGCGCGCGTGCGCGCGCTGACGCGCCGCGGCATGGGCGGCGCGAGCAGCACCATCAAGCACGGGCCGCTGGTCTATGACCAGTCGGGGCGCGTGGCCACGATCGACGGCAAGATGGTCGAGCTGTCGGCGCGCGAGCTGGGCCTGCTCGAGGTGCTGCTGCAGCGCGCGGGCCGCCTGGTCAGCAAGGACCAGCTGGTCGAGCGGCTGTGCGAGTGGGGCGAGGAGCTGAGCAACAACGCGATCGAGGTCTATATCCACCGGCTGCGCAAGAAGATCGAGCATGGGCCGATAAGGATTGCGACGGTGCGGGGGCTGGGGTACTGCTTAGAGAAAATCCGCGATTGAATCTAGAAAATACCCGCCCTAAAACGCCCTTCGATCCTTCGACAGGCTCAGGACTGAGGGCGAACGGGAGTGATGTCGTTGGCCCTAAGTCCGGAGCCAAGGTTGAAGGATTCTGGAAGAACCCATGAAACTCTTCCAGCGCGAACAATATTCCCTGTTTGGCGGCATCCTCGACTGGATGCTGACGCCACTGCTGCTGCTGTGGCCGGTGAGCCTGGCGCTGACCTGGCTGGTGGCGCAGGGGCTGGCCAACCAGCCCTATGACCGTGCGCTGGAATATGACGTGCGGGTGCTGGCGCGGCAGGTGCAACAGGGGCAGGTGCAATTCAGCCTGGCGCAGGCGCTGAGCCACAACCTGCGCGCCAGCGCCGTGGACAGCGTCCATTACCAGGTGCTGGACCCGCAGGGCCGGCTGCTGGCGGGGGAGCCGGCCCTGCCGCGCCCGCCCTGGACCGATGCCGAGCGGCGCCATGGCGAAGTGCAGCTGTATGACGCCGAGCTGCGCGGCGAGGAGCTGCGGCTGGCGGCGGTCTGGGTGCCGGTGGCGGGCGCGGACCAGCCGCTGGCGCTGGTGCAGGTGGCCGAAACGCGCGACCAGCGCAGTGCGCTGGCCGGGGAAATCATCCGCGGCGTGATGCTGCCGCAGTTTGTCGTGCTGCCGCTGGCGGTGATGCTGGTGTGGATGGCGCTGGCACGCGGTATCACGCCGCTGCACCGGCTCGAGGAGCGCATCCGCGCGCGCAAGCCCGATGACCTGTCGCCGCTCAATTTCCTGGACGTGCCGCTCGAGGTCGCGCCGCTGGTCAATGCCGTCGATGACCTGCTGCGCCGGCTCAACGAATCGCTGGCCACGCAAAAACGCTTTCTGGCCGATGCCGCCCACCAGCTCAAGACGCCGCTGGCGGGCCTGCGCATGCAGGCTGATCTCGCGCAGCGCGAGGGCACGAGCACGCAGGAGCTCAAGCGCTCGCTGCAGCAGATCGGCCGCGCCAGTATGCGCGCGAGCCACACCGTCAACCAGTTGCTGGCGCTGGCGCGCGTCGAAGGCACGGGCACGGCGCTGGTCAAGCAGCGCTGCGATCTGGCGCGGCTGGTGATCGACGTGGTGCGTGATTCGGTGCCGCGCGCGCTCGACCGCAGTGTGGACCTGGGCTACGACGGCGTCGAGCCGGGAGCGCCCGGAGTCTGGATGGAAGGCAACCCGACGCTGCTGACCGAACTGGTGCGCAATCTCGTCGACAACGCCATCAACTACACGCCATCGACGCCCGAGCAGCCGGGGGTGGTCACGGTGCGGCTGCTCACGGACAGCTTTGCCCGGTCGCTGCTGCTGCAGGTCGAGGACACCGGCCCGGGCGTGCCCGAGGCCGAGCGGGCGCTGGTGTTCCAGCCGTTCTACCGCGCGCTGGGCACGCAGGCCGACGGCTCGGGCCTGGGCCTGCCGATCGTGCAGGAGATTGCGCGCCAGCATGGCGCCCAGGTCGCGCTCGAGGCTGCACGCCCGCAGCAGACGCCGCCGGGCGCGCGCTTCAGCGTGCGTTTTGCGGCGCTGGCGGTGCAGCCTTCGAGGCTCTGACCCGCTTCAGCCTTGATCGCGCTGGGGCGACGCCGCCAGCGCCGCCTGGCTGGCCGCGATCATCGCCGCGCTCGATTGCGCCGCCGATTCGAGCAGCCAGTCGCGCAGCGAGACCAGCGCGCCATGGTGGGCGCGGCCCTCGGGGTAGCAGAAGTAGTAGCCGAGGTGGCTGGTGTAGCCGGGCAGGGGCTCGGTGACCATGCCCGAGGCAATTTCATCCTGCACCAGGCAGCGCGGCACCAGCGCCACGCCCATGCCGGCCATCACGGCGCGGATGATGCTCTGGAACTGGTCGAACTGCGGGCCGTCAAGCGCGCGCATGCCGGTCACGCCATGGGCCAGACTCCACTGCGCCCAGGCGTCGGGAATGGTGACATGGCGCAGCCGGGTGCAGGCGATCAGATCCGTGGGCGTGCGCAGCTCGGGGGCGCCGGCGCTGTCCGTGGGCGGGGCGATCAGCGCGACCTGCTGGCCCACGAGATAGTGCGCGCGCGCGCCGGGCCAGTGGCCGTCGCCGAACAGGATGGAGCAGTCGAGCGTCGGGCTTTCGAAGTCATAGCCATGCACATAGGGCACGAAATGCAAGGTGACCTGCGGCTCGCGCTGCTGGAACTGCGGCAGCCGTGGAATCAGCCACTTGGCACCAAAAGTGGGCAGGACCGACAGATAGAGCGCACCGCTTCGGTCATCGCTGGTGATCAGCTCCAGCGTCGCGGCCTCGAGCTGCGACAGCAGGGCGCGTACCGCGCGCTCGTAGCGTTCGCCGGCGGGGGTCAGCGTCAAGCGCTTGCGGTTGCGCTCGAACAGGGTCACGCCGACCCATTTTTCCAGCTCCTGCACCTGCTTGCTGACCGCGCTTTGCGTCAGGTGCAGCGCCTCCGCCGCCCGCGACACCCCACCGAAACGCACGACGGTGGAGAAAGCCCGCAACAGATGCACGGGAGGGTTGAGGCGGCGCAGACTGGACATGGCAATCAATCACGGAGGTGGAGCAGGGATGCTGGAAAAGCTTCAATATATTCCAATTTGGAATAATAACAGGCACAGGTATTGCTTTGACTCTGTACCGAATTCCGTTAATCTTTCTTACCGAAAAGGAAAATACCATCATGCAACGTCGTCACTTTATTGCCTCCATCGCCGCTACAACTGTCGTTCCTGGAATGTCTTTTGCGCAGGACAATAGCCGGCCCCTGCGCATCGTGGTGCCTTTCCCCCCGGGCGGCTCGACCGACATGGTCGTGCGCAACCTGCAGGATGTGCTCGGCCGCCTGCTGAACCAGCCGGTGGTCATCGAGAACCGCGCCGGTGCCGGCGGCTCGATCGGCATGGCCGAAGTGGCGCGCGCCACCGACAACCTGACGCTGGGCGTGGCCACACTGTCGACCCATGGCGTGAACCCTGCCGTGCTGGCCAAGATGCCCTACGACGCCATCAAGGACTTCGTCGGCGTGACCGAAATGGTCAAGGCCCCGGGCGTGATCGTGATCAACCCCACCACGCTGCCGGTCAAGAACATGGCTGAACTGGTTGCCCACCTCAAGGCCAACCCAGGCAAGGTCAGCTACGCAACGCCCGGCAACGGCACCATCGGCCACATGTGGGGCGAGCTGTTCAAGCGCGCCACTGGCACCGACATGCTGCACATTCCCTACCGCGGCGCCGGCCCGGCCATCAATGATGTGCTGGGTGGCCAGGTGCCCGTGTACTTCGACCAGGTGGCTTCGTCGCTGGCGCAGATCAAGTCCGGCAAGGTCCGCGCCATTGCCGTGAGCTGGCCCGAGCGCCTGGACGTGCTGCCCGATGTACCTACCTACGCCGAGCTGGGCTACAAGGACATCAACGATCCTTCGTGGTTCGGTCTGGTGGCGCCCAAGTCCATGCCCGCAGCCCAGGTGGCACGCATCCAGAAGGCCGTTGCCGCGGCACTGAAGGAAGACGTGGTCAAGCAGCGCATGGCGGCGCAGGGCCTGTACCCCACGGGCACCTCCACTCCTGCATTCAGCAAGCAGATCGAGACTGAAATCGCCAAGATGAAGCAGGTTGCTGCCTACGCCAAGATTCAACTCGACTGACCCTCCTTACTTCCAGTCTGCCTATGCATCCCGTCTTGCAATTGATCAGCCAACGTTTCCAGCATGCCCAGCCAGGAGTGGCGGGTGTGGACCACGCGCCCGCGCCGGCGCAGATGGTGACCAGCATTCCCGGCACCAGCGCCGTGGTGCTGGATTCGCCGCACAGCGGCACCTGGTATCCCGAAGATTTCGGCTCGTGCCTGCCGCTGGCCACGCTGCGCCAGGCCGAGGACACGCATGTCGAGAAGATCTATGCGTTTGCTCCGGCGCTGGGCGTGAGCTGGGTCGAGGCGCACTTTCCGCGCATCTACCTCGATGCCAACCGCGACACCACGGAAGTGGACTGCGGCATGGTCGACGGCGACTGGCCCCTGCCGGTCACCGAAGACCAGCTGGTGCTGCAGAAGGTGCGGCTGGGCAAGGGGCTGATCTGGAAGTTCACCGATGCCGGCGTGCCGATCTACGAGCGTGCGCTGTCGGTGGACGAGTTGCTGGCGCGCATCGAGCGCTGCTGGAAGCCCTACCACGCGGCCGTGGCCAAGGCGATTGACGCGGCCCATGCGCGCCATGGCTACAGCATCCACATCAATTGCCACTCGATGCCGGCGGTGGCGGCAAGCCATGCGACGCTGCATCCCGGCTTGGTGCATGCGGATTTCGTCATTGGCGACCGCGACGGCACCACGGCCGACCCGCGGCTGTCGCAGCGCATCTGCGCCTTCCTGCGCGAGCGCGGCTACAGCGTCGACTACAACCACCCCTACAAGGGCGTGGAGCTGGTGCGCCGCTATGGCAACCCGGCCGACAACCGCCACAGCATCCAGATCGAGATCAACCGCAAGATCTATATGGACGAGCAGACGCTGGCGCTGGACCAGGCGGGGTATCTGCGGCTGACGAAGGATCTGCAGGCGCTGGTGGAGGATTTGCTGGCGTTGGATCCACGCATCTGAGCACTTGCTGCTGCGCATGAAAAACGGCCCGCGGTTTGCGGGCCGTTGTTGTTTGCGAAGTCAGGATCAGCGTCAGTGCCCGCAGGAGAAAGTCTCGGTGGTTTTTGAGGACAGGCCGTCCATGCTTCGACAGGCTCAGCACGAACGGAAAAAATCGTTCGCCCTGAGCTTGTCGAAGGGTGAACGGCCAGCCCTCAAAACGAGCCTTCGCCCCGTTGATCCTGCGACAAGCTCATCATCGGCATGTTATTGCGTGCACCCCCGCAACGCCTTCCCCCCAAATGCCGGCAGCGCCTCCACCTGGGCGCGCAGCGCCGCTGTGGCTGCGGGCAGGCGCAGCACGAAGCCGTGCTTGTCCGGGCGCTCCTGCACCACGCGGGCGCTGCGCACGCCCTGGCGCACCAGCTGGGTCAGCTCGCGCGTGGCGGCTTCCTCGCTGCTGAAGCGGCCCAGGGACAGGCCGGGCTCGAGCGCTCCGCCCGCGCGGTCGTGGGCGAGCTTGCGCGCCACCAGTTCGGCACGTTTCTTTTCCAGCGCCTGGTTGTCGGCAAACTTGCCCATGTAGACCATCCAGCGTCCGGGCTGGGTGATCGGCGCCAGGGCCCAGCTGCCCTCGGGCACTTGCAGCAGCAGCGCACGGCGCAGCGTGTCGGATGCGTCATCGTCGTAAATGCCGGCCTGCAGGCACTGGGTCGGACCGGTGGGGGCCTGACCCTCGGCCGTGGCCGGTGCCGTAGGCTCGGCCGGCGCCACGGGTGCCGGGGCCTTGGCAGCGGCCGTGTCTTCGGCCGCCACCGGCGGCAGCACTCGCAGCGCCTCGGGCTTCAACTGCTGCCGCAGCCGCTCGGGTTCGCTGTGCTGCACGGGGGCCCAGCCGAGGCTGACCAGCGCGCCCTGGCTCCAGGCGAAATACCCGGCGTTGGCCAGCAGCAGGATCAACAGGGCAATGCGCAGCATGGGCGGGCTTTCCTTCAGGCGGGTGATGCGGCGCGGGGCCGCACGCTGATATCCGAACTGGTCACGGCGCGCAGGCCGGCGTCGGTCTGCACGCGCAGCGCGCCATCGGCGCCCACGCCCTGGGCCAGGCCGCTGTGGCCGTCGCTCAGGTTGACGATGCGGCCCTGCAGCAGGTCGCGCTCGGCAAACTGCGCGCGCACGGGTGCGAAGCCATGCTGGGCAAAGGCCAGCAGCGCCTGGACCAGCGGCGGCACGACGCGGCCCAGCGCCGTGGCTGCGTCCAGCGCCGGGTCGATGTCGTGCAGGCTCGCGGTCGCGGTCGACAGGCCATCGGCCGCGGGCGCGCGCACATTCAGGCCCACGCCGATCACCACATAGCGCGACGGACCGGCGGGGCCGATGCCGCTGGCGGTTTCAATCAGGATGCCGCCGAGCTTGCGGTCGCCTTCGAGCCAGAGGTCGTTGGGCCACTTCAGGCCCAGGCGCGCGCGCTCTTCGCCGGCCAAGGGCAGCTGCGGCTGCAGGCTCTGCGCCAGGCTCACGCCGACGGCCAGCGACAGGCCCGACCAATCGGCCGGCGCCATCGGCAGGCCCAGCGAAAAGGTCAGCGAATCGCCGATGCCGCTGACCCACTGGCGGCCCAGCCGGCCGCGCCCTGCGGTCTGGTGCTCGGTGACCAGCAAGATGGGCTCGCAGCGGCCCGCGCGCGCGCGGCGCATCAGTTCGGTGTTGGTGGAGTCGACCTCGGGCAGGATCTCCACGGTAAAGCCTTCGAGCAGCGGGCTGACGGCCTGCCACAGGGCCTCGGCGGGCCAGTGAATGGGAGTCAGGCTCATGCGGCGCTCCCCGGCATGTCACCGGGCATCGGCGGGCGCCAGCCGCGCTTGGGCGCGAGCAGCGTGCCGCGGCAGTTGGCCGCGCCGCAGTAGCAGGGGTACTCGGCCTTGAGCCTGGCCGTGTAGCGCTCCTCGAGCATCAGGCCGTAGTCGTAGTTCAGCTCCTCGCCCGCGGCGATGTTGCGCAGCGCGGTGATGAAGATGCGGCCGCCGCGCTCATCGGTGTAGCAGTTGGGGTTGCAGCTGTGGTTGATCCAGCGCGAGGAGTTGCCGCCGAAATTGGCGTCGATCACGTGGTTTTCATCCACATGGAAGTAGAACGTGTGGTTGGGTTGCAGCGGATCGTGCGGGTGACGATCCTGCGCCTGCTGCCAGGAAATGATTTCACCCGTGTATTCAATGAGGACTTCGCCCTCGGCAATATCCTGCACGGCAAAGACCCCCTTGCCATGCACGCCGGAGCGCCGGGTCTGGATGCGGCGCGTGGCCGGTGAAGAGGACTGGGTGCGGGGCATTGGAATCTCTGATACTTTGAATATGCACACATGCGCGTGCGCGTACACGCGTGAGAACGAATTGTAGGAGCGCTTGTCGACCCTGGGAGGGCGGCCGCTTGAAATGACGAGAACACACAATGACAAAAACACTGGTGATTGCCGAGAAGCCTTCCGTAGCGCAGGACATTGTCCGCGCGCTGACCCCGGTCGCGGGGAAGTTTGAAAAGCACGACGACCATTTCGAGAGCGACGGCTATGTGGTGACCAGCGCAGTGGGCCATCTGGTGGAAATCCAGGCCCCCGAGCAGTTCGACGTCAAGCGCGGCAAGTGGAGCTTTGCCAATTTGCCGGTCATTCCGCCCTTCTTCGACCTCAAGCCGGTCGACAAGACCAAGAGCCGGCTCAACGCCGTGGTGCGCCTGGCCAAGCGCAAGGATGTGACCCAGCTGATCAACGCCTGTGACGCGGGCCGCGAAGGCGAGCTGATCTTCCGCCTGATCGAGCAGTACGCGGGCGGCGCCAAGCCGCTGGCCAAGCCGGTGCAGCGCCTGTGGCTGCAGTCGATGACGCCGCAGGCGATCCGCGCGGGCTTCGAGAATCTGCGCAGCAACGAGCAGATGCAGGGCCTGGCCGATGCCGCGCGCAGCCGCTCCGAGGCCGACTGGCTGGTGGGCATCAACGGCACGCGCGCCATGACGGCATTCAATTCGCGCGATGGCGGTTTCTTCCTGACCACCGTGGGCCGGGTGCAGACCCCGACGCTGTCGGTGGTCGTGGAGCGCGAGGAAAAGATCCGCAAATTCGTCAGCCGCGACTACTGGGAAATCCACGGCACCTTTGGCGCGCAAGCCGGCGAATACCTGGGCAAGTGGTTCAACCCGCAGTGGAAGAAAAACGAAGACGCCGAGATGCGCTCGGACCGCGTCTGGAACCTCGCCGAAGCCCAGGCCATTGCCCTGGCGGCGCGCGGCAAGCCCGCGGTGGTGACCGAGGAAAGCAAGCCCACGACCCAGGCCTCGCCGCTGCTGTTCGACCTGACCAGCCTGCAGCGCGAAGCCAACGGCAAGTTCGGCTTCTCGGCCAAGACCACGCTGTCCATCGCCCAAAGCCTCTACGAGCGCCACAAGGCACTGACCTACCCGCGTACCGATTCGCGCGCGCTGCCCGAAGACTACTTGCCCGTGGCGCAGCAGACCTTCGAGATGCTCGCCAAGAGCGGCATGCGCCACCTCGAGCCCTTTGCCCAGCAGGCGCTGACGAACAACTACGTGCGCCCGAGCAAGCGCATCTTCGACAACAGCAAGGTGTCGGATCACTTCGCCATCATCCCGACCACGCAGGCGCCCAGCGGCCTGAGCGAGGCCGAGCAAAAGCTCTATGACCTCGTGGTGCGCCGCTTCATGGCGGTGTTCTTCCCGAGCGCCGAGCACCAGGTCACGACGCGCGTCAGCCGTGTCGAGACCCACCATTTCAAGACCGAAGGCAAGGTGCTGGTCAAGCCGGGCTGGCTGGCGATCTACGGCAAGGAAGCCGCGCACGAGGTCGAGGATGCCAAGGAAGGCGACAAGGGCCAGAACCTGGTGCCGGTGCAGCCCGGCGAACAGCCGCTGGCGCAGGCCGTCGAGCCCAAGGGCCTCAAGACCAAGCCGCCCGCGCGCTACTCCGAAGCCACGCTGCTGGGCGCGATGGAAAGCGCGGGCAAGCAGGTCGAGGACGAGGAGCTGCGCTCGGCCATGCAGGAAAAGGGACTGGGCACGCCCGCCACGCGCGCGGCCATCATCGAAGGCCTGTTGACCGAGAAGTACATGCTGCGCGAAGGCCGCGAGCTGATTCCCACGGCCAAGGCGTTCCAGCTGATGACGCTGCTGCGCGGCCTGGGCGCCGAGGAACTCTCGCGCGCCGATCTCACGGGCGAGTGGGAATACAAGCTCTCGCAGATGGAAAAGGGCCAGCTCTCGCGCGCCGACTTCATGCAGGAAATCGCCGTCATGACCGAGCGCCTGGTGAAGAAGGCCAAGGAATACGACCGCGACACCATTCCCGGTGACTACGCGACGCTGGCCACGCCTTGCCCCAACTGCGCTGGCGTGGTCAAGGAAAACTACCGCCGCTACACCTGCACCGGCGCCGACGGCAAGCAGGCTGGCTGCGGCTTTTCGTTCACCAAGTCGCCGGCCGGGCGCACCTTCGAGACGCGCGAGGCGGAAACCCTGCTGCGCGACCGGCGCATCGGCCCGCTCGACGGCTTTCGCTCCAAGGCCGGCTGGCCCTTCGTGGCCGAAGTGGCCATCGTGCACGACGAGGAAAACAGCAACTACAAGCTCGAGTTCGATTTCGGCGACGACGCGAACGGCGAGGACACGGGCGAGATCGTCGATTTCGCGAGCCAGCAGCCGCTGGGCGTGTGCCCCAAGTGCGGCGCGCCGGTGTTCGAGCATGGCAGCAACTATGTCTGCTCCAAGGCCGTGCCCACGGCCGGCCAGCCCGTGCCGAGCTGCGACTTCAAGAGCGGCCAGATCATCCTGCAGCAGCCGATCGAGCGCGAGCAGATGGTCAAGCTGCTGGCGACGGGCAAGACCGATCTGCTGGAGAAATTCGTCTCCAACCGCACGCGCCGCGCGTTCAAGGCCTTCCTGGTCTGGGACGCCACCGAGGGCAAGGTGAATTTCGAGTTCGAGAAGCGCGATTCGAAATACCCGGCGCGCAAGACCGCGGGCGCGCCGGTCAAGAAGGCCCCGGCGGCCAAGAAGACGGCAGCGGCCAAGAAGGTGCCCGCCGCCAAGAAAGTGCCTGCCGCGAAGACGGCGGTCGCCAAGGCCGCCGCCGCGGCCACGCCCAAGGCGCCGCGCAAGGTCGCGTCCAATCTCACGCCCAGTCCCGCGCTGGCCGCGGTGATTGGCAGTGACATGGTCGCGCGCACCGAGGTCATCAAGAAGATCTGGGATTATGTGAAGGCCAACAACCTGCAGGACGCCACCAACAAGCGCGCGATCAACGCCGATGCCAGGCTTCTGCCGGTGTTTGGCAAGGACCAGATCACGATGTTCGAGCTGGCGGGCATCGTGGGCAAGCATCTCGCCTGACAGAGGCGCTGTCATCTGAGGTACACATGGCGCGGCGCGCAATGCGCTACGCTGTGGCATGGCCTTCACGACTGCTTCCCTGCTTCCGCCCGGCACTGCGCTGCCGGCCCGTGTGCTGCGCCTCGAGGGCAGCAGCAATTTCCGCGACCTCGGCGGCTACACCACGGCCGACGGCCGCAGCCTGCAGTGGCGGCGCATCTTCCGCGCCGACCATCTGGCGGGCCTGTCGGCGGCCGACCTGCAGATGCTGGCCGAGCTGGGGATTGCCCACAGCGTGGACTTCCGCGGCGCCAACGAATGCGCGGCGCAGGGCTATGCCTGGCCGCAGTTCACGCGGCATGCGTTCATGGTCGAGCCGACGGTGGTGCAGCGCACCCAGGCGCTGCTCGCGGCCGGCCACCGGCTCACGGCCGCGGATACCGTCGGGCTGATGCAGGAAACCTATCTGAGCTTCGTGCGCGACAACGCCGACCGCTTCGCGCGCCTGTTCCAGCTGCTGCTGCAAAGCGAGGAGCCGCTGGTGTTCCACTGCACCGCGGGCAAGGACCGCACCGGCTGGGCAGCGGCGCTGATCCTGCATGCGCTGGGCGTGTCGCGCGAGCAGATCATGGAAGACTATCTGCTGACCAATGCGCACTACCAGCGTCCCGTGGCTGCGGGGGCGGGGCGCCTGCCCGAGGAGGTGCTCGAGGTGCTGTGGCGCGTGCAGGCACCGTTTCTCGACTGCGCATTCGACCTGGTCGAGCGCGAGCATGGGGGCATGGACCGGTATCTGGCGGAGGTGCTGGGGATGGACCGCGCGGCGCGGGATGAACTGGCGCGGCGCTATCTCGAATAGCCAGGGCACATCCCGTTACCTGGCTGTTTGCGTGACCGGTAGCATCGAGGCTTGTTGACGGGAGTTTGTGTATGACGATTTTTATGCGGGTTTTTGTAGCCGTGGCGCTGGTGGCGGGGCTGGCGGGCTGTGCTGGTGGTAGCGCCATGCAAGGCAGTAACAGTGGCAGTGGGGTTACTGTGTTCGGGGAAGTGGATGTGGGGGTGGGGCGGGTGCGTTAAGGTTTTTTGAGGCATTGGGCGTTTTTGCTGCATGCCTCTGCCGGGGGCAGGAGCCGGGTCTCGGCCCGGCAGCCGAGGTACTTTTCTTTGCTCCGCCAAAGAAAAGTACCCAAAAGAAAGGCGGGCCCAGCTGTCTGCGACCCTGCGCTGCGCTGCGCTGCGGGCAACCTGCCGTGCTCTGTCCCGGGCTGCACCGCGGAACTCGCTACGCGGCTGCGGCTAGGCGCCCCCGCCGCTGCGCTCGAACAACCGCGGTGAGTCAGTTGACGAAGCAGGTGTGTCCTTCGGCACACCTGCCAGCCCGGGCCCTGCGCGCGGCAGGCGCAGACAGATGGGCGGGAGCGGGATAGCTTCTTTAGGCATTCGGAGCCGCGCTCGCTTTCTTCGTAAGCCCAAGCCCCCCAATTTCCTGATCCACTTCCTGGTGGATTTTCAGCTGCCGTGCCGAAGGCGGTTTTCCCATCAGGCTCACGACCACGATGGCGAGTGTGGCAAAAACAAACCCCGGCACCATCTCATAAAGCCCGAACCATTTGTAGTGCTGCCACACCAGCACCGTCACCGCGCCCACCACCATGCCCGCCAGCGCGCCGTTGCGCGTCATGCGGGGCCAGACCAGGCTCAGCAAAACCAGGGGGCCGAAGGCGGAGCCGAAACCGGCCCAGGCGTAGCTGACCATGCGCAGCACGCGGCTGTCCGGGTCCTGGGCGATGAGGATGGCGATGATGGTGACGGCCAGCACCATCGCGCGGCCGAACCAGACCAGTTCGCGCTGGCCCGCATCGCGGCGCAGGAAGGCCTTGTACAGGTCCTGGGTCAGCGCGCTGGAGCACACCAGCAGCTGGCATGACAGCGTGCTCATGATCGCGGCCAGCACGGCGGCCAGCAGGATGCCGCTGATCCAGGGGTTGAACAGCAGTTTGGCGACTTCGAGGAACACGGTTTCGGCGTTGCCGCGCACCACCGTCGCCAGCTCGGGGCGGTGGCTGAAGTAGGCAATGCCGAAAAAGCCCACGGCGACCGCGCCGGCCAGGCACAGCACCATCCAGGTCATGCCGATGCGCCGCGCCGCGGGAATGCGCTGGGCCGACTCGGCGGCCATGA